>CACWIL010000204.1 GCA_902760905.1 uncultured bacterium | reverse complement strand
GTAAAAATAAAATATGGTTTTTCTTCGTAAAAACGTATAGGATTTTCAGAATTCTTTTGTACCCTTACTGTGATTGTATTTTTTCCTTCTTTTAATACACCCTTTTCTACAGGATATCTTCTTGGAGGATAGCAGTAAGGAGTTTCTCCGCAGAAAACACCGTTTACATAAGTTTTATCTGCATCAACAATGCTTCCCATCAAGAGATTTGTTTTTTTAGAATTAAATTCTTTGAGCTGTTCCTTTGTAAGTTCAAATTCTTTTTTAAACCAAACAATGCCGGCCTTTTTAACAAGGGTAAAATCACCTGGGATATTAAATGGCTTCCATTCTGAGCCTAAATCTTTATAATCAAGCTTATCCCAGCCCTTTTTAATGCCTGCATCCTTATCCGAAAGTTTTTTATACCAGACATTGATAGCATCCATAAACTTTTTGCCTGTAGATTCTACAAGCTTTGAATTACGCCATTTGTCTGTTCTTGCTGTATATTCTTTTTTTCCAAGCTCAGAAAGAGACTCATAATCCATCCATGAAACAATTGGAGAACCGCCCTGGCTTGCATTAATAATTCCAACCGGTACCTTTAGTTCACCAGCGAGTTTTTTTGCAAAGAAGTACGCTGTGCCCGAAAGAGAGCCCATTGTTTTTGGATTAGCGCAAACCCATTCAGGATTTTTAACTGATTTTTCAGGACCTTCAAAAGAATAGGTGATTGGAACGGTAATCATTCTGATATTATCATTCTGTTTTAATTCAAATTCCTTTGGATAACTGTAAAAAAGGCGTTCCATTGGAAGCTGAGCATTAGACTGCCCCGAGCTTACCCAAACCTCGCCTACATAAACGTCTTTATATTTAATCTGTTCTTTTTTGCATGAAATAGAAAGCTCAAAAGGCCCCCCTGCTTTGCCGGGATTAAATTCAATAGACCATTCACCCTTCTGATTAGCCTGAGAAGAATATGATTTTCCTCTAAAAGAAAGTTCAATTGAAGAAGAAGGTTCAGCAGAGCCTGTGGCACAGTTTGTTACCTCTCGCTGTAAAACCATTCCATCACTATAAATACCATATACGCAAAAAACATTGTTACTCATAATACGCCATTTTAACTCTAATAAAAAAAACGACAATCAGTTAAAACACATAATAAAATTTTTTACGCCAGAATCCCAAGCCATTTAAAAAAAATAAACCCCGATGAAAAACACCAGGGCTTAAAATAAATCATCTATAAAAGCTGATTATCTTCTTGCAGCATCCTGCTTCTGTAACCTCTGTGCACTCTGGATTTCCTGATCAATATGATCAATATAATCGCGGGCACGTTTATCACCTGAAGCATTATAAACAGCTGTCATTTCGCTCTTAGCCTGAGAAAGATTTCCCAAAGCAAGCTGTAACAAAGCAGCATTGTATCCAGCTACAAAGTAACCGGTTTCATCATAAACTCTTTTATAGATTCTATAACTTTCTACAAGCTGACCCTTATCTGCAAGTTTATCAGCCTGCTTCAAATCATCATTCTTTGTTTCATCTTCCAGAAGTGTTACAGAACATGTTTCCTGATATGGCTGAATTGCATAAAGAACATCATCAACAAAGCCGTTTATATCATAACGCAAAAGATCTAAAGGTGTTGGCAAGTCTGATTTATTATCTTTTTCTGATGATGTTTTTGTAAATTCACACTGTTTTGTAGCAATAGTTTTATCGTTAATACCATTGATGAAAGAATAACGCATTACAAAATGAATTTTTCTTGAATAACGTGTTTCGTAAATATATTTTTCTGTTGTATTGATATTACTTCCACGTTTTTCAACACGTTTTTCACCAGGTTTAAGCGGTACATAGTTTGGATTTTCAACTCTTACCTGACGTGAAGAATCATTAACTTCAAATACAATAATTTCTGCATCAAAATAAACATCAGCATTAGCACGTCTGTCGCGGGCTGTATAAACAGTATAGTATCCGCCCTGAGAAATACGTCTGCTCAAAGAATCTTCAATGAACTGAGCAACTCTTGTATCATCACCATTACTGCTGTAACGTGAATAAGAAGGAACAATAACGCTTTCAATTGCAATTGAGCGGGCTCCATTCAAATCAAGGTCTGCAGGGCGATCAACTTTATAACTAACAGTAGTTGCACATCCAGTTAAAAGAACAGCTGATAAAACAACACCAAAAAACTTTCTTAGTTTCATAGAAATACCTCATTTCTTTTTATTTATTTTTTATAGTATAAGATATTTTTCGAATAATTCATACTAAGAAAATTCTCAAGATAAACTTAAGATTTTTTCTTTGAATTTCATTTGGTCTAAAGTATTGCTATAAAATCACTTAATACATATAATAGTTTAATTTTAAGGAATAAAGGTATGAATACGTTACCAGATACTGAAATTGTTTTACAAATATTACTGTCTGTTGGAATTATTGTTATTGTTGCCAAATTCTTTGGTGTAACTGCAAAAAAGATAGGTGTGCCTCAGGTTGCAGGAATGATTGTTGCCGGGCTTCTTTTAAAATTTTTGCCTTTCTTTAAAAACTTTGGAACAGCAGAACCAAATGTTCTTTTTGCCGAAACCAATCAGTTTATTTCTTACATGGGCGAAATCGGCGTTATCTTAATTATGTTCTCTGCAGGCCTTGGAACAAATTTAAAACAGCTTATTAAATCAAAAGTCGTATTTTGCGACCTTTGAAAAGAACCGCCCCCGATCATTTAGACCGAGAGCGGTTTGGAAGAACTATAATAACAATGCTTGCCCTAACTGGCATGGTGACAACAGCCTCAGCACAACAACAGGCAGAGATGAAGATGTGGAGCGACCGCCCCGCAGACTACTTCGAGGAGGCATACCCGATAGGAAACGGCAAGATGGGTGCCATGATCTATGGCGCTCCCAACGACGATGTACTCTACCTGAACGACATAACGTTGTGGACAGGCAGTCCCGTTGACCACGAGGAAGGGGGCGACGCATACAAGTGGATACCCGAGATTCGCAAGGCACTCTTCAACGAGGACTACCGCCTTGCTGACTCCCTGCAACGACATGTGCAAGGACATAACTCGCAGTTCTACCAGCCTCTCGCCACAATGCACATCATAGACCTCGACGAAGGCACCGCAAGCAATTACCGCAGGGAACTCTCGTTGGACAGCGCCCTGGTGAAAGTGGCTTACGAGAAAGGTGGAGCACGCATCACAAGAGAATATTTCGCCAGCCATCCAGACAAGGTGGTGGCAGTCAGAATAAATGCAGACAAGACTCAAGCGCTGAATCTTCGTGTGCTGTTAACGGCACAGACACCGCACAGCGTAAAGGCTTCGGGAAAGCAACTGACGTTGATGGGTCATGCTGT
>CACWIL010000203.1 GCA_902760905.1 uncultured bacterium | reverse complement strand
GTGCCGGCATGATTGATCGTCCGGGTATCGCCGCACAGATGTTTAAAACTTTAGCTGATAATGATATAAATATAAAGATGATTGCAACAAGTGAAATAAAAATCAGTTGTATAGTAGACGAAAAGGATGCAAAAAAATCGGTAGAAAGTCTGCATAAAGCGTTTCACCTTGAATCTGACGAGATTGCAGAGGTTAAAGGCACATTACCGGATGTATAATGAACAATTTTTATTTACACCTCGTTATATAAACAGAAGAAAGGTTGTATTATGAAAAAATTTTTATTAAGTTTATTGGCTTTTATGTTTATATCCCTGTCAGTATTTGCAGATGACAAACAAGATGCATTAAAAGCATTCAACAGCTATGTAAATATGGCGAATACATACAATACAGATATGTTTAATTTTTATTCTCCAAATGCTAAAATTATAAGACAGGTAATTAAACCTGACGGAGGATTAGTTAATGTTTTAACTGATACATCTACTTACATAACTCAAATGAAAATCGGACAGGTAGGAGCTAAAGCAAGAAAATACAAAAATAACTACACCAATGTAGTTGCAACGCCGATATCTGCCGGTAAAGTTAAGATATCAAGCGTTCGTCATCCTTCCGTTGATAATGACAGCTTAAAAGCATACATGATTTTCCAGAAACAACCTAACGGAAAATGGATGATTGTTGAAGAAATGATGCAAACAAGACAGCAAATATTCTTAAAATATGCAAAGTAAAGATTTTTGACATCTGAATACATATTTAATTGTACAAATGGTCATTTATTTACTAAATCCTCTTTACAAATATTTTTGAGTATTATAGAATAAAGTTAATTGTAAATATCTTAGTCGAGGTAACAAATGGATCAAATTATTAAAATAGCATGGGAACTGAACGAAAAAACAGATAATCGCTATAAATTAGTATATGAGATAGCAGAACTTGCTAAAAAGTTAGTTGATGAAACTCAAATGAAGAAAGCCCGAGAAGAGTTTGGTTACGAAGAAGCGGTAGTTAACGAAAATCCTTACAAAAAGGAAAATCCCGTAGAACACGCCATTATGGTAAAAGCTTCCGAATCAGACGATACTGAGCTGGTGGGCTAAGGGTAAATAAAATAAACAAAGGATTAAAGCAAAAAAAACTTCCGCTTTATAAGGCGGAAGTTTTTTTGTAAAAGTTTCTTTACAATTAGTCAATTTTTATTATTCTCAGGTTTTAAAAAGAAAGAAGGTCGAAGTATGAATAAACAAACACAAAAGTTATTAAACTTAATATGGGGGCTGTAATTATGGCGAATGTTGCAGCAATTTTTTCTACGTTAGGAAATCCTAACTCTCTTATCCCCCTTGCAGTAAAAGATATTTCATCAACTACTGCAATAACAGCAAGTTCTTTCTTAACTGGCAAAGAAGAAGGACAAGACAGGCTTATTGATGAAGTCGGTACGCAGATTATTTGGCTTTTGGGTATTCCGGCTTTCAAATGGTTATTTGATAAAACCATTTTTAAAGCGTACGGCTTAGATTCAAATTTTGATGTAAGAAATCTTAAAAATAAAGATGTTTTCGAGAAAATCAAAAAATACGCACCTACAGATGAAGTTAAGAAAAATATTGAAAAAATAGGTAAAAAACAAGGCGTATTCAAAAATGTTGCGCTCTATAAATTTTTCTTTGCAACAGGCGCAACTATTGCAAGTTATATCGGCTTAACCAGAGCTAAACAAAACTATACAGAAAATAAAATCAAACAAAATTTAATAAAAGAATATAACAATAAAAAAGAAAAATACTCGACCAAATATGAAGATAAAACAAATTCCGCTCACAACACAAGCTTCAAAGGTGTAGGAGAAAGGGGTAAATATTCTCCGACAAATAATGTAAACTTTAAGGGTATAGGTGAAGTGGTTAAGAATTTTGCTTTTTCGCCAGTTAAAAACATGTGGATATTAGACGGAGCAATTACAGGCGAAAGACTTGCCGATTCAAGAAGTCCGCAGGAGTTTGCCGGATACTCAATAAAAGAAGGATTGTACCTCTTCTTTATGTATTACGCCGGAAACAAAATCCAGAAAATGCTTGAAAACAGAGCTGATAAAAAATTCCATAAATCAATTGGACTTGATGCAAGAGTAATTGAAGGCGGCAAACTTCAAAAAGCGTTTGAAGACGGCTCAGTTAAAAACAGCCTTGAAGCTTTTGCTAAAATTAAAGACAATTCTGATGCCGATATTTATGAGTTCTTACACAAAAACCCTGAAAATGAAGTTATAAAAGTTGCAAAAGATTCTGATATAATATCTTTGCTGGAAAAACCGAAAAAATGGTATCAAATATTTAAAAAACCGGAATACACTGATAAAATTGATACAAGAAAATTTATCGACATTGAAGATATTAAGAAAACGTATGAAAAGATAGATACTTTGTATAAACAGTTTCTTGATGCAACAGCAAAAGGGGACACTTCGGAAAAATTCTTTGAGGGAGTTAAAAAGCTGAAAAGACATTCGATTATTACAAACATAGGAACATGTATTTTTGCTTTGAGTATTGTGACTCCGGCAGCAATGCTTGCAAAAAGACTGCTCGGAAAAGATAATACCGAGTTTCAGACTAAAAAAGAAATCAGAGAACAACTTATAAAAGAAGGCATTATTGCAGAAGCGTAACTTTATAATTCACATAGCATTTTTAGGTTAAACATGCTATAATATTCCAAAAAAGGAGTTAGTATGAAAAAAATAGCATTATTATTAGTTTTGACATTTTGTGTAAACTCTGCAATCGCAGACAATTTGTTCCAGGACTCAAATCCTTTCCCTCAGACGAATCCTGAACGTATGAACAATTTATATGAAGCAGAGCAATCTACAATGATACAGGAAATTAAACAAGAAAAAAAATCTAAGATTAAAAAAGGCAAAAACATTCAGGAACAGGAAGTGAAAGATATAGAAAAAAAATTATACACCTATCCGCCAACTACAGGACAAAATGAAGGTGTTCAAAACGGCAGTTTTTATATGTTTAAATAAATAACAAATTATGAAAATCAAAAACAGGAAGTGTTTTTTCACTTCCTGTTTTTTAGTCCTCTGCCGTCCGGTAAGGGCAATTTTTCTTTATGAACATGTGCAAATTTAGAAAAAAGCGAGGAAGCCATTTTGTTCAAAACTGACTAACCCCTCACCCCAACCCTCTCCCGATGGTAGAGGGTAAATTCTTGATGATTTTCACTTTCTTATTTTATTCATTTACCCCGTCTTTGATTATATGCGAATTAAACCTGTCACTTGTCTTGCATTAAATAGCAAAAAAAAATTTTTCACGCTTTTTATAATATTATATAAATAAAGGAGTATGTAAAAGTGCAGATACAAA
>CACWIL010000202.1 GCA_902760905.1 uncultured bacterium | reverse complement strand
CCATGCACCAGAAAGGGTGGTATTGATAGATCGTTTCCCGTAGGGACGGTCTTTTTTTTATGCCCAAAAGGAATCGAAAATGTTGAAAAACGATGAAAAAGGCGAAATTGTGCTCTATCAGCCGGAAGGTTCTATCCAGTGACTTGCTCTCCAGTCTGTAACTATTTTCGGTTTTAATTTCGGAAATTCTTCAAGTTTAGAGTCGGCAAGTTGTTGTAATTTTTCGTAAATTTCTTCATATATTTTTTTTGTAGCATTTTCATCAAACCCTTGTTTATCTTCTTTAGTGTGCTTATATGTAATAGATGCTTTGTTTGTTTTAAACAAATCTAAAAAAGCAAACATTGTTCTTGCCATTCGGTCTGTATAATTTTGGACATTCATAAATGGATTTATTGATATTTTGACTTCTTTTACCGAGTTTTTATCATCTTTAATCATTTTTACTATACTTTTTGCAGTCTTTGTAGCATATTCAAATCCCTCAAGATTTTTATCAGCCCAGCCTGAAGTAACAAAAAGTGTCGGAATATTTAGTTTTTTATATATAAGTTTCATTGCTTCCGTTACACTGTGTTCTCGTTTTAATCCTTTGATTTTCATATCTATTGGATTAGAATCATCCACGATATTAATGAACTTGTTACCGCTTAAAACATCAAACCCCAAACGTTCACTTAGAGTACTGAATCCAAAAACAAAATGTTTTAAATCTTCGTATAATATGGTTTCTCTGCCTTTTTTCGGTGCTAATGAATTTTTAAGACAATGAGAACAACCCCATTTGCATCCTCTAAAAAGATTTAGTGTTTCAAGCCTTTTTGTAATAAACGCAATATCCTCCATCTTTACACCATTAAAAACCGGAATTTCGGCTTGAAATCCTTCCAGCATTTTTGTATCCATTTGGGTAAGCGGAAAGTGTGATGTTTTAATACTGGACGGAACTTTTGCAATATATGATTTTGCCTGAATTGGTATATATGCCATATTATGAATAAACCTTATAAAAAATAAATTTGCCAATGAGCAACCAAACATTGATGTAATATAACACAAAGAACAAGATTAAACTATCTGTGAGATGCAGATACAAATATTTTGTTCTGTATTTTAATTTTATAATAAAAATGTATCTTTAAAATTTACTAAGCATGTTGAATATTTATGAACAGATTTATAATACAAAATTTACAAATGTTAAATTTGTAAAGTTCTAAAATTGCTATAGTACACTTGTTTGAAGATTTTATAAAAAATATTTTCTTAAAAAAGTCAATTTTTCAAGCAAATTAGACTTTATATAATTAAGAGGATATTTTATGGGATTGGATAGATTAGATTCTAATATTACAAATAGGGATGTTGTACTTCAGGAACAAAATCCTGTTAAAAAGCAGGATACACCACCTGAAACAGTTCCAATTGTTACAGAAAATAAACAGGAGAATAGCGATTTAGATAAACCTATTGAAGGGTATAATATAGAAAAAACGACTAAAAAACCTGATGAAAATCCGGATGATAATAATGAAGATGATATAAATACTAGTGTTGACCCAAACGCAAGAATCAGTATTCTTCCGAGCATTGCAATTAACAAAAATACAGAAGAAATTACAAGCTCTATGGATCAAGCTGTTAATCGCATTGTTGCAGGCATCTGCAACAATGCATCTGAAGATTCATACTACAAAGCACAAACGATGTTGAGTGAAAGTAATCCTTATAAGTGTTTTGATGAAATAAATTTTGCTAAAAGTTTTAATATCTATGGAAAAGCTGTTTATGAAGGAAATTATTTAAACTATACAAATAACGAACCTAGTTCTGAGATAACACTAACAAGACATAGCGAAAGAGCTAATTTAGGTTTGAACTGGAAAAGCAAATCAGGAAATACAAAAGCTTTTGCTTTCGGTTCATTTACTCATACAAATAGCAAATTAAAATTAGAATCATCTGAACTTGATACAGCATCTGATGAAGAACCTTTCGATACAGAAAACAATACAGCCTACAACTCATATAGTTTTTTGGGTGCAATACAGCATAAATTTAAAAATGGCGATATAGTTACCGGAAGTGGATTTCACATAAATGACGCCTCACAGGAAATAGCTACCACCTCAATTGATGCAAGCTATTTTTTAAGAAAATTTATGGTACTTGCAGAAGGTAAAACCACTATTTATAAAGCAGGAATTTTGAAACCTGTAACAAAAACGGATTTTTCTATCTCACTAAACCCAGAATTAGCTATAGAGCCACCTAAAAAAGAAGAGAACAATCTTGATGAAAACGCACAAAACGCAGAGAAAAATAATGTTGAATTAAATACTAGTGCGAAAAAATGGTCAACTGTTTTAAGCCCGTTTTTTGAAACACAGTCAATACAATCATCAACATCAGGCAATACTGAAGAAGGTATTGGTCTTAAAGTACGTTTGAAAAGAACAGATGATAATTCGAACTTTAGATTAGCAACTTTTGGTAAAGTATCAACAACTCAGCAAGAGGAAAATAACAGATATCATGTAACATTCGGCTCGGGTATTAAATATACAAAAAATATAGGTGAAAAATCGTTATTAAAGGCTGAAGCTGAAGTAAAAGACAGATATACATTTGGTCATGAAAACATTTTAACAGCATCTGCAAATGCAATGTTTACATCACATAATTTTTCTGCTGAAGCTGAAGCAAAAAGAATTTTAATCTCAGGTGATCAACCATCATATTTTGGAATAGTCGGCAGAGCATATTATACGCCGAAAAAAAACATTAACCTGTATACAGAAGTCAGTTATACAAATTTAAAAGAAATAAATAGTGAACTAAAAGGAACTAATATTCAAGCAGGAGTTATTGTTAACTTTTAATTGCTTTGTTCTCAAATGATATAGAGAACTTGCACACATTAATCGCTCTTTTTCGCAAAAACATCAAGTCCTAAATCTCTTTTCCGCCTGACAAATCTGCGGGAGCGGGAGTTGCTCGGCAGCTCATTCCCACAAAGATTTGAAACGGCGGCATCGTAGTGTTTCGTTCCCTGCTCGTCTTGCCCCCTGTCCCCGCCATCTGCGGGGCGGGCAAGCCGACACCGGCACTTCACACCGGCTCACGCATCTTAATCTCAGAGATATTTAGACACATATCAAACTGTGAGATAAATTATTTTTGCACTATGTTGCACTTTATTGCACAGGGTGAATGTTCAAACATATTAGTATTTTTAAGGCATGAGAAATACTAAAAACACAAAATATTGGTGCAAAATAGTGCAAAAATTAGGAAAAAAGTGCAAGAAGCGGATTGCGAGCCAAGTGCGGGATTGCGAGCCAAGTGCGGAGCTTTTCCGCCTGTGGCAATAGCCACTAATGGCGGAAAGCGTAGACACGTCGATGGCGAGCAACCAAGAGATAGTCCGGCAAATCTCAACACTATAAACCTGCCTCTATCGCCCTAAAATTAGGTTACTTTGCCTAAAAACTCCCATCACAAATGTCCTGAAAATCTATAGTTATACCAAAATAAAAAAGGAAGTAACAAAAGTCACTTCCTTTTTTATATGGGCCGCAGTGGACTCGAACCACCGACCTCACCCTTATCAGGGGTGCGCTCTAACCACCTGAGCTAGCAGCCCTTATACTGCTTATTTTATTATAAACCTATTTAGTTTTCAATTACGGGCTAACCCTTATCAGCCTCTCAGAAAAACCCTCAATGGTTCGGCTTTTTCTTCGGCAGAGTGCTCTAAACCCGAGCTAGCAGCCCTTATACTGTTTTATAAACATCAGCGAGGCTCGGGCTAGTTCTCTTTACCTCGCAATTACAAATCTATCACAGACATAATTTTAAATCAAGCTATTTTTTTATT
>CACWIL010000201.1 GCA_902760905.1 uncultured bacterium | reverse complement strand
TCCGCAGTCCGGGCATTTAACATAGCTCATGTTTTCTACAAGGCCAAGGATTGGAATATTCATCATATTTGCCATGTTTACAGCCTTTTCTACAATTACACGAACAAGCTGCTGAGGTGAAGAAACAATAATAATTCCGTCTACAGGAAGGCTCTGGAATACAGTTAAAGGTACGTCCCCTGTTCCAGGAGGCATATCAACAAACATAAAGTCTACATCCTTCCAAACAACATCTGTCCAGAACTGCTTAACGGCACCCGCAATAACAGGACCTCTCCAGATAACAGGATCTGTAGAATTCTGCAAAAGAAAATTCATAGACATAAGCTGGATGCCTGAATCAGTTACAACAGGATTAAGAGCATCTTCGTTTTCGAGTGCAGTTGCCCTTTCTTCATCAACTCCAAAGCTTTCCGGAATAGAAGGACCTGTAATATCAGCATCCAAAATTGCTGTTCTAAAGCCGTCTTTATTTACTTTACTTGCAAGCATACTGGTAACAAGGGATTTTCCTACTCCACCCTTTCCGCTCAAAATACCGATTACCTTTTTTACGCTGCTTCCTTTTCTTAAATTAACGTGAAAATCTCTATCCTTACAATCCTGATTGCATGAAGAACAATCGTGTGAACAATCTGCCATATAAAAACTCCTGAGTATATTATTAAATGAATATATTAAATAAAATTCTGTCTTTCGTAAACTGCTTTAATAGCATCGCTTGCTTTAATTATAACCTTGCTAATTTCAGGATCAAGCGATGTACCTTCCATCTGTTTAATAACTTCAAGCATTTTATCAAAAGGAACCGGAGCCCTGTTTGGACTACCTGTTAAAAGATTATCAATATAATTTGCACCGGCCATAATTCTTCCGGCTAAAGGAATTTTTTCTCCTGCAATACCATATGGATATCCGCTTCCATCCCAGCGTTCATGATGATAAAGAGTCATATCGCAAAGAATTTCAAGATAATCATGATCCATCTGAGACATATTTGTTTTAATCAGGTTATAGCCCAAAAGAGGATGAGTCTGTAAAATTTTTCTTTCTTTTTCGTTTAAATCTGTCTTTTTATTTAAGATTACATCCGGAATTGAAATTACCCCGATATCATGAAGATAAGATGCAGTAACGTAATTAAAAACTGTAGTATCTGTAAGAATATCAGAATATTTTTTATTTCGCTGAAGGTAATTGCAGATAATTTCTACATAGTTTGAACAGCGCGTAAGATGTTTTTCAAGTCCCGCCTGTTTCTGACTGAGCATTGCAATATAGCTCGAAGTAATTTCACGCTGAGAATTAAATGTTTTTACAACTTCCTTATAATCAATATCTACAATTGTACTGTTTCTGGAAGCAAGAATAATTACGGCTGCAGCAACAAGAATGTATTCAAGTGTGAGACCTGCAGTATACTGTGTAAGCCATCTTTGCGGTGTAATTCCGCTTGAATAAGAAGGAACAAGAAAATGAGCCCTGTAGCAAAGACTCAAAAACATAAAGATATAACAGATTATCAGCATTTTAATACTGAATTTTTTATCAAGATAAATACAGCTTAAAAGGGGAACCATTACATAAGTAATATATACAAGACTTCCTATGCCCACAGAAACAACAAGAACATTTGCTTCTACGGTAAAAAGAATTACATATTTAATAACCGAAGAATAAGGTTTGATTTTTTCTAAGATAAAAGCAATTGTATAACCTACTATAAAAACAACTACATCAATAAAAACAATGTTGTAATTAAACAAAGGGAAAATTCCAGCCTTTCTTCCTAAAAGCAAAAACGGAACACTAATAAAAACCCAGAAGATAATGCGCATGATGAATTTATTCTGTTTGTATTCGTTGGTCTTAAAAAAGCGTTCAAAGGAATCGTTAAAATTCGTCATCGGTCAAAACACCTCCATCCCTTATTACGCGAACCTCTGTATCGCATTCCAAAAGTGTGTCTACAATAACAGGGTCTAAAGCGGAACCAGCCATGTTTTTAATAATGGAAAATGATTCCGGAATGCTATAGGCTTTTTTATAGGAACGAACAGACAACAGCGCATCAAGAATATCTGCAATTGTCATAATTCTGGCACAGATTGGAATTTCGTCTCCAATAAGGCGGTTTGGATATCCTGTTCCATCCATATGCTCGTGATGACATAAAGACATGTCCCTTGCAATTTCAATTAATTCGGGGTCTCCGATTGGCCTCATCTTTTTTTCAATAAATTCAGCACCATCGCGGGGATGTCTTTGAATAATACTGAATTCTTCTTTTGTAAGTGCCCCCTCTTTATTAAGAATGCTGTCCGGAATACAGATTTTTCCAAGGTCGTGGAAAGGAGCCGCGCTTACCATTAAAGGAGTTGTATGTTCATTAACATCTTCCGGATACAAACCCTTTTGCATGAGTTTAATACATAAGAGCCACACATATTCCGAAGTTTTTTTAATATGTTCACCGGTATTTTCATCTTTTGCTTCGATAATATTTGCAAATCCAAAAACAAGCTGATTCTGTACATTCTGAATAGAACGTTTATGCTCGTAAATTGAAATAAGGATTTTCCTGATGGCAAAGGTAAGATAAAAGGCAAAGATACCAAAAAGAGCAAATTCCAAAGCACCTGCCGCAGTATGATTTACACCCCAGTCTGCTCTGGTAGTTTCAATCTGAACAGCCGG
Source organism: uncultured bacterium (assembly GCA_902760905.1). GTDB lineage: Bacteria > Cyanobacteriota > Vampirovibrionia > Gastranaerophilales > Gastranaerophilaceae > CAG-196. The sequence continues at coordinate 2,136 of CACWIL010000201.1, read as the reverse complement.
TAAAATCTTTGTTCTAAGACTGAACGAAATCATCATATAAACAAAGGAAATAATTTCTACCTGGAATGTAAAAAACTGATCAAAATACATACAGCTTAAAAGCACAACCAAAATATAAGTAATGTAAACAATAACACCGTTTAAAATGGAAAGTGAAAAAACTGAAATTTCAATTCCGATAATCAAAAAATATTTATTAAATACACTGTTAGGTCTTCGTTTTGTAACAAGATAAAAAAGGCATGCAAAGAAAATGGCAATAGCCCAGGAAACATAAAAATAACCCATGGAAAAATCATTGTAAATCTTTAATTTATTTAAAATTACAAGACCCGGATAAACAAGCGTTAATAAAAAGCCCAGTTTTGTAAGAATAGAATTTACATTTTTTTCATTCGTTTTGAAAAAGTTGTCTATGCTTTCTTTCATTATATTTATTATACAATCAAAAAGACGAAAAATAAAAGAAAAAAGATTAATTTAAAAAGAGAATATAAAAAAACTTTAAGGGGGTTAAAAGTAAAAAAGCCACAATCAAACCTTGTTTGACTTGTGACCTTATAAAAAAAAATAAAATAAACAGTGATAAATCAATTAGTTTTTACACTATGATTTACCCATTAATTAATAATAACCCCGTAAAACTGATTTGTCAAAAAAAACGCGACTGAAAACCAATCGCGTTTTGTATAAAACCAGTATAAAACTAACGTTTTGAGAACTGGAAGCGGCGACGAGCACCCTTCTGTCCGTACTTTTTACGTTCAACCATACGTGAGTCACGTGTGAGGTATCCGTTAGCTTTAAGTGATGTACGAGCATCTGGATCAATCTGAACCAATGCGCGTGAAATACCGTGTAAACATGCAGCAGCCTGACCGTTCAAACCACCACCTGTAACATTGATTAAAATGTCGTATTTAGTTCCCATTGAAGTAACTAAAAGAGGCTGATTAACAACCTGAATCTGTTCTGCAGTTGCAAAGTAATCTTTTACATCTTTACCGTTTACTACAATTTTTCCTGAGCCGTCGCGAACAAATACACGAGCTACAGCTGTTTTTCTTCTACCTGTACCAATAGCAATATTCTTTACCATTTTTTACCCCTGATTAAAGTTCGATAGGCTGTGGATTCTGAGCAGCGTGTGGATGTTCAGCACCAGCATAAATCTTAACATTGTCCATCATCTTACGACCAAGACGTCCATTTGGAAGCATTCCTGCTACAGCAATTTTCATTGGATCTTCAGGATGTTTTTCCAATAATTTTTCATAAGTATGAGCGCGAAGTCCACCTACAAAACCTGTGTGATGATAATAAATCTTTTTAGTTTCTTTACCACCAGTAACACTAGCTTTTTCTGCATTGATGATAACTACAAAGTCTCCCATCAACTGATTTCTTGTAAATGTTGGTTTGTTCTTACCACGAGCAATTGCAGCAGCTTTAGCAGCAACGCGTCCGAGTGGTTTTCCGGCTGCATCAATAATGTACCATTTGCGAGCCTGTTCAGCTTCTTTTACGAAGATAGTTTCCATGATATACCTTACTTAATATAAAAGTTTATCTGGCGCAGGATGAATGTTTGCATCTGATTCAAAAAGCGCCTGAATTCTTAGATGAGCATTCTAAAAATCCATTAACGGGTAAAATAATATAACAATTTTTGGGCGTGTGTGTCAATATGAAAAGCCGGTAACTGACTATTCATTTGAAGAAGCATCTTCTTTCTTTGCTTCTTTTTTATCTTTAATATCAGCAGCACCAATAAAAAGACAGATAAGGCCTACAAATGCTGCAAAAACAGGAGCAAATCCCTTTAAGAAAGAAATAACCTCAGGTCCCCATGCAAGAGGGCAAGAAGGAAGAACTGCAAATACAGTAAATCCAATAAAAATAAGACCAAGTATAATTGAAATCATAATAACCTCTTTTTTTTAATATTATTAAAAAAAAACAAAATATACAAGATTTGGTATATAAGAATCACTTCTTACAAAGTAAAATATTAATATTGTATATTAAATGGAATATTAATTGAGTGAGGTATTCCACAATATGAGAAAGAAATATAGACAACATATTCACCTGTTGGCCAGTCAGAGCCTGTAGAAATTTTTCCGGTAGAAGTAT
>CACWIL010000200.1:3409-6742 GCA_902760905.1 uncultured bacterium | reverse complement strand
GAAGTATCTCATAAAATAGAGATTCTTCGGGCGAAATGGATTAATGCCCTCAGAATGACAATATTTTAAATTATTTTTGTGTAAAGTTGTATATAATTATCTAAAATTAACCAGTAATTTAAAACTATATACTTTTCCCTTCCTTGTTACTTATTTACGTGCATATTATTTTTTGATATAATCATTTACAAATATAAAGAGGGAGAACAATGAATAAAAATCAATCAATCGGAATGTACGTAATTTTGGGCATTATGGTGTTGGCATTTATATCAATGCTTTTCGCGGGTCCCACTTCAAGCACAGAAGAGTTATCATATACTGCATTTATGCAGAAAGTAGAAAATAAAGAGATTAAAAGTGTAAACCTTGGGAAAGATACGCTTATTGCAATTCCGATAAAACAACCCGAGGCAAAACAAACTGCTGTAAATCCTATATATGGCGAAGTTAAACAACCTCAGCTTCAGTACAAGGTTGTAATCCCTGAAAATTCGGATGTTTTAAGTAAACTTGAATCAAACAATGTAGAGGTTAACGCAACAAAAAGCGGTGAGTCAGGCTCTATGTTTGGTCTTGGTTCATCTGTAATAACAATATTACTTGTAATCGGGTTCTTTTTACTGATTATAAAATCCATTCAGGCTGGCGGCGCTCAGGCTATGTCCTTTGGTAAAAGCAGAGCAAAAATGCTTATGGATAACAAGGTTAAAACAACATTTGATGATGTTGCAGGTATTGATGAAGAAAGAAAAGAGCTTGAAGAAATTGTAGATTTCTTAAAACACAGTGATAAATATGTGAAACTCGGTGCAAAGATTCCAAAAGGAGTACTTCTCGTTGGTGCTCCGGGAACAGGTAAAACTTTGATGGCAAAGGCAGTTGCCGGTGAAGCAAAAGTTCCGTTCTTCTCAATAAGCGGTTCTGACTTCGTTGAAATGTTTGTTGGTGTTGGCGCTTCTCGTGTTCGTGATTTATTTGAACAGGCAAAGAAACATCAGCCTTGTATCGTATTTATTGATGAAATAGATGCCGTTGGTCGTCAGCGTGGTGCCGGACTTGGCGGAGGTCATGATGAAAGAGAACAAACTCTTAACCAGCTTCTTGTTGAAATGGATGGATTTGATGAAAATACAAATATTATAATTCTGGCAGCAACAAACAGACCTGATATTTTGGATAATGCACTTTTAAGACCTGGCAGATTTGACAGACAGATTGTTATAAATAAACCGGATGTTTTGGGAAGAGAACAAATATTGAATGTTCATGCCAAAAACAAACCTTTGTCAAAAGAAGTTGATATAAAAACTCTTGCAAAAAGAACTCCGGGTTTTACGGGTGCTGATTTATCAAATCTTCTGAACGAAGCGGCACTGCTTGCGGCACGTCATGACAAGTCTGAAATCGAAATGCCTGATTTAGAGGAAGCGATTGATAAAGTAATGGCAGGGCCTGAGAAGAAGAGCAGAATAATATCCGAGGAAGAAAAAGAAAACACTGCTTATCACGAAGTCGGTCATGCACTTTTGGCAAAGCTCCTCAAAGATTGTGACCCGCTTCATAAGGTTTCAATTATTCCTCGTGGTATGGCTTTGGGTATAACACTTACTCTTCCGGAAAAAGATCATCTTACAATGAGAAAAAATCAACTGTTAGACAGAATAACAATGATTCTTGGCGGCAGGGTTGCAGAAGAAATTATTTACGGAAAAGATAATATTACAACAGGTGCATCAAACGATTTAGAGAAAGTTTCAGCTCTTGCAAAAAGTATGGTAACAACATACGGTATGAGTGAAAAAATGGGTAACATGGCATACGGTAAAGAGCAGGAACATGTATTTATGGGCAGAAACTTTGGTAATACAAGAGATTTTTCCGAAGAAATTGCTGCTGATATTGATAAAGAAGTTAAGAAAATTGTTGATACTCAGTATGAGCTGGCAAGGAATCTTTTAACTGAAAACAAAGACATGCTTGAATATATTGCCAAAGAACTTCTTGAAAAGGAAACTTTAGACCAGGCAGAGTTTGATTCTCTTATGGATAAAGTAAGAAGAATAAGAAATGGCGAACAGGTTGAAGAACAGGAAATGGTAAATAATGAAGAATCTACAGCAGAAGGAGAACAAAATAATGGATAGAGATTACATTGTTTTTCAGGAATACAAAATGTACACCGAGCAGAAAGAAAATTTCATTGACAGAAATTTTAAAACTAACAGGTTTTATATGCTTGCAATTATCGGGCTTATTTTTGCCTTAATTTATACACATAATATTCTTTTTCTGAATAAACTTACGGCAACTTTAATATTTGCTTTCTTTGGTATTGCGGTAAGCTCTTTGTGGTGGATGAATGTTGATTCTTATAATACATTAATCAAAATCAAATATGCTGATGTTATAGAAAAAATAGAAGAAAAATTACCTATACATCCTTATACAGATGAATATAAAAGCATTGAAGAGTTTAAAAACAGAAAAATATTTATGTTTTCTGATATACAAAAACTGATAGCTATAGTTTCTGCATTGTTTTTCTTTGCAGTATTCATAAGTGAAATTACTCCGATTTGTGTCTCAATATTTGACAAGTTTGTAAAAATAAAAGGCGGCATCTAGACAATGTAAAATGGCAAATGGAAAATGGAAAGTGGAAAGTTATGAAAAATAAAGAATACAGTATAGCAATGAATTGGAGTTATGTAGGATTATCAGTTGTAGTGTTTTCAATTTTAACGGTACTGGTTTTGTATCTGCCAAATATGAGAGAAATTGACTCAACAATTTTGCGTTCCGTAAGATTGGCACTATCCCAGTTCCCAGGCTATATACCTGTATTCGTGAGTGAGTTCGGAAGAGCAAATAATTTTTTGTGGCCCCAAATAACAGCAGCTTGCGTACTGGTTTCACACAGAATGTATTTAAGAGCATTTATGCTTGTATTAATAGCAAATTGTGCTTTGTTTGTAAAAGAGCTGATAAAAGATTATATATGCCGTCAGCGTCCGGAGGGTTGTGATATATCATCATTCAGTTTTCCGTCAGGTCACTGTACTTTTACAATGTGTTTCTACGGGATTATTATATATCTTGTTCACGTGCATATAAAAAGTGATTTTTGGAGAAACTTCTTAATTATTTTATTCGGCGCCTGGATATTTATGATGGGTGTTTCAAGAATGTGGCTCGGCGCACATTTCCCGACTGATGTTCTTGCAGGAATGTTTTTGGGATTCTTTTTTGCTCAGTTATTTATTATTCTTGATAAATCAATTTCACGCTAATAAGTATATTTTTTCTTTTGGGGATTATAAGTAAGAACTT
>CACWIL010000200.1:0-3398 GCA_902760905.1 uncultured bacterium | reverse complement strand
GAATTTATGAATATCAGTTCTTAAAATGCGGGAATTGCGCAAAGTTTCAATAGTATAAATTGACGGGTGTCCAAACTTATTTTCACCGGTTGAGATTACAGAGTATTTTGGATTAAAATATTCTGCAAGCGATTTGTTTATAACTCCTGCTGCTCCATGATGGCCGACTTTTAGCACAGTAATATCTTTGGGTAAATTATGTTTTAATTTATTAAGCGTTTCAATACCAGCATCACCGGTAAACAGCATTGAAAAATTATTACAGGTAAGAAGCGTAATTATTGAGCTTTCATTGTCACCGATTCCTTTTGTATTTTTTACAATAAAGTTTTTGATTAATAATCCGTCTTTATCGTATATGATTTGGTTGTTTTGTGTTTCAACAAGATTTACTTTTTTATTGCCGGCTGTTTTATAAATATTCTTTGCCTGATTGGAGTCGTGGGAAAGTGAGTTTACATAAACCGTATCAACAGCCACTCCGTTTAATAAATCAGCAGTTCCGCCGCAATGGTCATTATCAAAGTGTGTTACAACTATTATATTAAGCTTGTGTATTCCTCTGTCTGCTAAGTATTTAATAATAAGCATTTCAGCCTGAGATTTACCGCCGTTGTATCCGGCTTTTCCTGTATCAATCATCATATATTCGTTATTTGGTGTTTTAATCATAAAGGCATCGGCATTTCCGACATCAAATGCTGTTATCTCAAGATTACGGTTTGGGAAGGATATTGTTGAGGCGAGCAGAACAGATATCATTACAGGCAAACAAATGCTCATTGATTTCAGGTATTTATCCCTGAACTCTTTGTTAAAGAATAAAGTTATATTTATTAAAATCAAATAATATAAAGTTATCTGAAAAGGATTAGGGTGTGTTGTCTGCAGTGTTGAGTGCGGAAGATTGCCCCAAAAGTCAGAGATATTAACGAGTATTGTAATTAGCGGATTCAGAATAAAGTCAAAGGTCTGACAAATAAAATTTGATAAAGGTTCAATAAGTGACAACAGCGAGCTTATAAATCCTCCAAAACTTATTGCAGCAAGAAATGGAATGCTCATAATGTTAGCAAAAACAGAATAAATACTTATATTATTAAAGTAAAAAATCTGAACAGGTATAACCCAAAGCTGTGCAATAATGGGTATTGTTAAGGAGCCTATTATGCTGTTAAGTATTTTACTTTTGCACCTGATAATGTATGGTATTGTAAATAGCAGTCCGAAGGTTACAACAAAAGATAATTGAAAACTTACGTCATTAAGGTACATTGGGTTATAAATAAGCATAAGAAACGCAATGAACGACAAAAGTGAAATGTTATGCGCATCTCTGTCTATAAGTTTTCCGATTAGTACAAACAAAAGCATTAAAGCCGCTCTCAGAACAGAAGCGCCAAGTCCTGTCATAAGAACGTAAGTAAGAACAGCAAGTATGCAAATACAGGTGTTAACTCTAAAAGGCACTTTAATGAAATTCATTATAAGGAAGAAAAATGAATAAATAAAACCTACGTTCATACCGGAGGCCGCAAGAATATGCAAAAGTCCTGAGTTGATAAAAGACTGTTTGATATTCTTGGGAGGCGGAACTGCATCATCACCGAATACAATACCGCCAAGTATTTCCAGATTTGGTGACGAAAGATATTGTGAGTGAACTTTTAATATTTTTTCTCTGTAATTGTTAATTTTTTGCAGTGTGTTTTCAGAAAATGTTTTTTTAGTGTTAAGTTTTTCAAAACAAGGAATATCCAAATCTTTCATTGAATAAGGATTTCGTCCGTAAAAGACTGCATAAGTATCAAAATTTCTTAAATAATTCCCGTAATCAAACTGTGAAGGATTCCCTGCTTTGAATGGCGGAGATAACCTTCCTCTGATTTTATATGAGTCATAGATATTAAATTTTTTATCAGAGTTGATTGTAACGAATACCTTTTCGTTTTTTAGATCTTTTTCAGTATTGTCGTATTCTATTTTATTTACTTTAAAATAAAACTGAGTCTTACCGACATCTCTGGTTTGCGGTATTGATATAATTTTTCCGTAAATTGTCGAGTTAACAGGAGCAATATCAAGTAATTCATCCGTATTTTTTATTCTGGCAGATGTATTAATTATTCCGAAATAAAATATTAGCGTCCAAATGATAATTGTTCTGTATGAAAAATGGTTTTTCATTGCTGCATAAATCAAAAACAGAGTAAGAAATAGTGATAAGAAAATAATTTTTTCGTTTAAAACGCCATAAATTGCAAGAATATAAATACCTGCTGTTACAAGCATCAGAACATTTTTGTTTTGTGATATGGCGTAACACATATTCTTAAACATATACAGATTTTATCATAAATTTATATTAATCTTAATAATCTTGCATTTACCCCTTAAACATGTATAATGAAATTGTCTTTGAAAAAGACGGGAGATATTTAAAGTTTGTCAAACAAGGGTTTGACTCAGAAAAGGAGAAATAAAATGACAGTTACTATTGAAGATTCATGTATTGCTTGCGGCGCTTGCGAATCAATTTGCGACGCAGTTTTCTCAGTAGAAGATAAAGCAGTTGTTAATGCTGCTAATGTAGAAGCAAACAAAGATGCAGTTCAAGAAGCTGCAGGTGCTTGCCCTGTTTCAGCTATTATCGTTGAATAAGGCTTACAATAATTTAATTAAAAAGAGCGTTTTTGATATCAAAAACGCTCTTTTTAGTATTTTATGTTTGTGATATGTTTTTCTTTGGTGAGGAGATAAAAATGAATAATAATCAATCGTTATATATAAAAAAAGAAGTTATGGCACGTTTAATAGAGGCGTATTTGTCGGATGATTTTCCTGAAAATACAAGGCTGATTCCTTATGATATGCGTCCAACAGGAGCAGAAGTTCCGTATAGATGCTGTATTTATAAAGAACGTGCAATCTTAAAAACTCGATTGATTGCTAACTTAGGTTTTCCGCTTGAAGATGATGATGAAAGAGTTAACCTGACAACTTATGCAAAAGAGGCAGAAGCAAGAACACAGGTCAGTGATAAACACTTAACCGTATTACAGCAGGCATGCAAAGGCTGTACTTCTAACAGTATCTTTGTAACTGATATATGCCAGGGATGTGTTGCACGTCCATGTACAAGTGCCTGCAAATTCGGAGCAATTTCAGTGGAGGACGGAAGAGCAAAAATTGATTCTGAAAAATGTAAAAAATGCCAGATGTGTCTTAATGCTTGTCCTTATCACGCTATTGTAAAACTTTCAGTTCCCTGCGAAGATGTCTGTCCGGTTGGTGCAATTAAGAAAGACGAAACAGGATTTGCTTCTATAGATTTTTCCAAATGTATAAGCTGCGGAAAGTGTATCTCTGCTTGTCCCTTTGGTGCGGTTCACGAAAAA
>CACWIL010000199.1 GCA_902760905.1 uncultured bacterium | reverse complement strand
TTTTTCAGTACCAGTAATTGATGTGGAAGCGACATCTCAAAACTTAAAACGACTCAGAGAAGAACGCAATATCAAAGTAAGTGAAATTCAAAAGTCACTAAATATGACCTATCCGCAGGCGATTTATACCTGGGAAAATCCAGATGAAAAAATTCTTCCCACATTAGACCACCTTGTAGCCCTCTCAAAAATTTACGAAGTTCCAATAGATGAGATGATTGTAATTAGATATGTAAATGATGCAAGTCTGACCGTAAAAGATCCGCATCCACTTTATGGAGTCGAAAAAGAGATTCTAGATTTTATTGCCAATATCTCAAGACCGGACACAAGATACGCATTGGAAAAATACTACGGATTTTCATTCTGACTTTTATATCAAGAATTTTTTTTCTTCTACTTTATCAGGTATTACAGGTATTTCAGGACATTCCCAAGCCCAGTCACAATAAGATAAACCATAGCCTGCATGCTCCATCACATCACCCCATGCTCTGAAAGAACATGACCATTTGAAGACTCCAAAATCATTTACTTTAAAAAGTGGACAACCATACTCTCCATTCTGATGGTATGGTCCATCATATTTAATTCCCTTAATGAAAAGTCGATTTATGAGCAGTAATTCTGCAAGTTGATTTGCCCGTCGCAGTACTTCTACATAATCTTCTTTACCTGGTTTAGGAACATAATGTGAAACAGGCTTTTCATTATCTTCCTCAAGATTTTCTCTAATTACATCAGTAAGTTCAGAATAATTTGGATTTTCAGAATTTGTCCAACCTATAAACTCTATTCTTAAACCATCTTCTTCAATTAGATTTTCTGTTATTGTTCTCATAGATAAATACTTTATCATATGAAAGGGGCAAAAACATTAAAGTTCTACTTTAATAATCCACATAAATATTCCTATTTCCTATAATTCAACTGCAGCTTTGCGAAAAAATCTTCCAGCAAATATCGCGAATCGATATCTGTATAAATCCGGATTATCGGGTTCCCTTTACCGAAGCTTGAAGAGGTATCTTCGTTGATAAAAGGAGCCTCGTGCTCAATGTAATGACCGCAGTCCGGATTGAGCGCTACTCCAATTGCTGGAGAATCACCCAGCGACCAGCTCTCGCCTTTTGTCCAGCCGGCAGCAGGCGAGTTATTATAGGTAATCATATTTTCAAAAAGATGACGACCGATTTTTCCACATGGAAAAACCTTCTGCTGGAGTTCAGCAAGACCAACAGTGATTGTCACATAAACATTCGAAGGAATAAGCCAGAGATTTTTTGCATGACTTAAAATATAATTTGCAGCAGCAACATCATTTCCAGAATTAAACTCACGCCATGGCACTTGAGCAAGTCCATGAGTACCAATCCAAACAATTGTCATTCTATCCAAAATCTCAGGACACTTTTTGATTGCAACTGCAACGTTTGTTATTGCTCCCTGACACAAAACATAAAGCGGGGCCTCATCTTCACGCATTGCTTCTGAAATCAAAAAATCAGCCGCTGGAGACACAGCCCCTGCGCCCCCGGCGCTCTCAGACCTTTCAAAATATCCCGCAGCCTTAGCACCAGTCTCTCCCATAAAAACCGGCACCTCTTTCATATCCATGGCCTCAAGAATTGTGCAGACTTCATCATAACTTTTCTGCACCGACCCCTCAGCGGCAAAGTGCTCAGCCAGAATTCCCTTGACCATCAGCTTAGGACTCATCAAAGCCTGGGCTATTGCAAAAGGATCATCCGCCTCGCAGGCAGCATCAGTATCTATAATAACACGCAGCTTCTTATACTGCGGAACGTCGAATAACAATTTTGATTTCAATTTTAAAACCTCCTCCTTAATACTATAGCTTCTGAAGTAAATCAGCAAATAAAAAAATATCTTTCTCAGGATAAAAAAAATTTTCAAATTTTCCCCAACAAAATCCGGCTTTTATCGACTATAATAGTGTAATCGATTACATAGTTTAAAAAGTGGAGCTTAAAGTGAATGCCGCAGTGGACAATTTAATCACAGATGATTTGATGGAAAAGACTTTTCTTTTTTGCTGGAAGAAGATTTCAGACAAGGAAGAAGCGCAGGATCTCGCACAGGAAATCATTATAGATGCCATGCTGATTCAGCGAAGTGGAAAAAAGATTGAAAACTTCTATGGTCTTTTCTGGCAGATTGCACACAACAAGGTCGTAGATTTTTATAGAAAAAAACGTCCGGTAAAAATCAGTCTTGATGACATGGAAAACAGTCTTCTTGGTTTTGATAAATCTATTGGTGATTATATCAAGCAGGAAGAACTGGATCTGCTTTCAAAATCTATGACCCGCCTTGCCAATATCCATAGAGATATTCTTGTGCGCTTCTACATCAAAAATCAGAGTGTAAAAGAAATTGCCGCAGCCCTTGAGCTCCCGACGGGAACAGTAACAAGCCGCTTATCTGATGCCCGTAAAAATCTTAAGGAGAATTATGAAACTATGGAAAATCGAAATGAAAAATCCGAAAAGAAAAAAACAATAGTCGATTTTGAACTTGAGTTCTATGGAGATGCCGGCCCGGCCTGGATGGCGATTTCTTCTCTGATAGACAGGCAGATTTTATTTCTCTGCAGGGAGAAAAGCCAGACAGTAAGTCAACTTGCAAAGCAGATGGATCTTCCTCAGCTTTTTCTGGAAGACAGCATTACAAAGCTGATACAGGCAAATGTCCTCTTTGAAGAAAAGAAGGGAAAGTATCTTACAGATTTTACAATCTTTCCAAAGTCTGTAATTCGCAAGGCCGATGAAATTGACCGCCAGATTTTTGACAAACTGAAAATTTCAGAACGCTATTTTGAGATTCTTAATGGCATGAAGACCGAGCTTCTGAAGGAAGATTTTTACGGGAATGATTTTGACTGGGAATATCTTCTTCCATATTTTATTATCCGCTCAGACAGAGAGTTTGGAAAGAAGACCGGCGGAGACTATCTTCGCGAAAAATATGGTAAGGGATTGCCGGACAGATTCTGGAGGAACTTTTATCTTTCCGGTCAGTATGAAGACCAGCCAGAACACGTCGCTACAGAAGAAGCAGCCTTGATAGGCCCAGGCTACAATTATCAGGTTTATAATATTCCAGAATACGGCCACATCGAATTTCATAATACGATAAACACCATGCATTATGAAAAAGACGGGCACGAATGCAATCTTGATATCGACCGGCTTGAATGGCTGAACGGCGGTAATGCGGGGCTTTATCTTGAGCTCATCAAAAATCCCAAAAAGCCTCTTACAGAAAAAGAAGAAATGCTTGTCGCAGATATGCTGAACAATGGAGTTCTCGAAAAAACTCCGGCCGGCTACAAGGGAACTATTCCTGTCATAACTTTTGAGATGATAGACAAACAAATAGAATATTGGGCTCATA
>CACWIL010000198.1 GCA_902760905.1 uncultured bacterium | reverse complement strand
TGAAAACTGGAAAGATACTCGTCGTCGTATTTTAGAAGAGGCTAATAAAACAGAGATAGAGTGCGGATATAAATCTGAATTAACCCTCTTTATGAATAGTAACGATTATATTATGGTTGCAGATAATTTTACAAATGTATTTTATGCTGATTTAAGCCAAATAAAAGCTAATCCTAATTTCCCTATATATCATAATGGTAAACTTTTTGATTAACTTTACTTTACAATTAATGTCAAAAATTGTAAAATATAAAGGTTAATAAGCTAAAAAGAGAGGATTATATATGAAGTTTCACATGCAGGTGCTTATTGCACTCGGTTTAGGTTTAAAGCGTAATTGGCACATTTTTGTCGGTTTGATATTGGGTATTATAGTCGGTATATGGATGCATCATCATCCGAATATGCTTTTAATGAATACACTAACATTTATTGGTCAGGTATTTATAAGACTAATACAAATGGTCGTTATTCCGCTTATAATATCTGCTATTGTAATTGGTATAACAAGTGTTGGTGACAGTAAACAATTAGGTAAACTTGGTACTAAAATGGTGCTATATTATACTATAATCACTGTTGCTGCGGTTTCTATCGGTGCAGCACTTGCTCTGATTATGCAGCCGGGGCTTGGTGCTGCTCACTACATTAATGCTGATATAGCGGGCGATATTCAGGCTAAAGTAGCAGCTACTATAGATGCTCAAAAAGGGAATCTTCTTAATATTATACTTGGGTTTATTCCGAAGAATCCGCTTTCTTCTATTGCAAATGGTGATATGGTTCCGATTATTGTTTTTGCGTTAATGTTTTCAATTGCACTTGCCAAAGTTGGTGAAATTAACAGACCTTTTGTAAGCTTTTTTGAATCTGTATTTGCCGCTACAATGAAAATTACAGACTGGATTATGAGTTTTGCGGCTCCCGGTGTTTTTGCTTTAACTGCAGTTGCGGTATCTTCATTTGGTGTTGATATTTTTGCAAGTATTTCAAAATATTTGGGTGTGCTTGCAATCGGTTTCGGTATTCAGCTTTTTATTGTATATCCAATTTTCTTAAAAATATTTTCAAAAGTACCTGTTATGATGCTATATGCAGCTATTGCTGAGGCAATGATGGTAGCTTTTGGTACTGCAAGTTCATCTGCTACACTACCGTTAACTATTGCCTGCTGCGAAAAACGAGGTATATCACATAAAGTATCAAGCTTTGTACTTCCGTTAGGTGCAACACTTAACATGGATGGTACTGCAATGCTTCAGACTGTTGCTGTAATATTTTTAACGCAAGCTTACGGAATTCCTCTCGGACCATTCTTAATTATACAAATTGCAATTTTAGCGATGATTGCATCTTCTACTTGCGCAGGTATCCCTGGTGCTGGTTTAATTACAATTGCGCTTGTTCTTAACGGTATGGGATTAAGTCCTGAACAACTTGTAGCAGGTTTTGCGTTCTTATTTACAATTGAAAGAATTACTGATATGATGAGAACTCTTTTAAATGTAACTTCTGATGCTGTTGTATGTGCAGCAATTGCAGATAATGAAAATGAAATTAACTACGATTTGCTTAATAATCCGGAAGAATACGGTGATATTATTAATTAGTAATTTATCAAACGTTAAAATTATGTAAAAAGTCGGTTTAAACCGGCTTTTTTATTGTATAATGATATTAATAACGGAGGGTGATAATGGTTAAAAATATTGACTGGGGAAATCTTGGTTTTGGATACATGAAGACCGATTACCGATATGTATCCTGCTATAAAAATGGTAAGTGGGATGAAGGACAGCTTGTCAAAGATGAAAATGTTGTCATTAATGAAAGTGCATGTGTCTTACAATATGCGCAAACTTGTTTTGAAGGTTTAAAGGCATATAAAACAAAAGAAAATAAAGTTGTATGTTTCAGACCTGATATGAACGCAAAAAGAATGATTGAATCTGCTAAAAGATTAGAAATGCCAACGTTTTCTGAAGAAAGATTTTTAGATGCAATAAAAAAAGTGGTTAACGCTAATTTTGATTGGGTACCGCCGTATGGTTCAGGAGCTTCACTGTATATTCGTCCGTATATGTTCGGTTCTGATGCAATAATGGGGGTAAAACCTGCTACAGAATATCAGTTTAGAATTTTTGTTTCTCCTGTCGGACCTTATTTTAAAGGAGGTGTAAAACCAATAACACTTATGATTCCTGATTTTGACAGAGCAGCGCCAAGAGGAACAGGGCATGTTAAGGCAGGACTTAACTATGCCATGAGTCTTCATGCTATTGTTAATGCTCATAATCATGGATATAATGAAAATTTGTATCTAGACTCAAGAACAAGAACTAAGATTGAGGAAACCGGTAGTGCTAATATTATTTTTGTTACTAAAAATAACGAAGTTGTAACACCAAAATCAGATACAATACTTCCTTCGATTACAAGACGTTCATTAATGTATGTTGCCGAGCATTATTTAGGCTTAAAAGCAACGGAAAGAGAAATATATCTTGAAGAGTTGCAAGACTATAAAGAATGTGCACTTTGCGGTACTGCAGCAGTTCTTTCTCCTGTCGGTAAAATCTCTGATCATGGAAAAGATATATTGTTCCCGTCAGGAATGGAAAAGCCAGGTGAGATTACACAAAAGTTATACGATACTTTAAGAAGTATTCAAATGTGTGAAATTGATGCTCCGGAAGGCTGGATATTTGAGGTAAATTAGTTTACTTTTTAGTAAAGGTAATTATAATTAAATTATGAAAAAATTTATTATCGCATTATTTTTATTATTTTCGAATTTCTGTTTTGCAGCAGAACCTCAATTGCGTGATTATACGGAATTTGATATTCCGGAAGGTTTTCATATTCCTGTAATTTCACTTCAGGAGTTTTCGACAGCATATTGCGAAGAAGGTGATAAGGTTAGTTTTAAAACTACATCTGATATCTATTTGTATAATAAAAATGTAATACCACAAGGCACTGTACTTACAGGTTATATTGATAAAAAGAATGAGCCTATTATTGGCACAAATGCCGCTATGAAGGTTTTTGTAAATAAAATGTATCTGCCTGACGGATATGAAGTTCCTATAAAATCATATATATATACTGCAAATAATAATTTAATCGGAGGAGAGCTTACGCCTCCGGCAAGTTATATTAAAATACCGCATTATCAAAGATGGGTAATGTTCAGGACTTTTAGTACAACTCAATATGTTCCTGGTAAGCAAAGAAAAATGGGTGAGCATGTTACAATTTCATCAGGAGCTGATTTGCTGTTGGTTTTGACTGCACCTATTCATTTTACTCATACGGTTATTAACGATTGATGAACATTTTTTATTAAATATCCTTTTAATATTAAAGGTTACAAATTGACAAAGATAATTAATATAAATACAATGTTGTAAAGGGG
>CACWIL010000197.1 GCA_902760905.1 uncultured bacterium | reverse complement strand
CAATCAACACAGGTTTTAGAATTCTAGAAAAAAGTGGCGTTAAACAAAATATTGGTGGTGTAACAGACGAATGGATAAAAGTCCGTTTGCCAGATGGAACTGAAGGTTATTTCTTCGGCCAGTATATTCAGAATCTTTACGATGGTGCTGGAACAAAATTGCCTTGGTCTAATTTAGTAAAATAATAAATCACATAACAAAACTTTAAAGCCGACAAACCGGTCAAGCCGGTTTGCGGTTTAAGCAATTGTTATGTGGACGCCCACACTGGGGCGCTTTTGGAGAAAAAATGAAAAAGATTATTTGTTTAATAATGGCAGAGAAGGAAAATTTTATGAAAAGAAAACACTTAATTGCTTTATTTGTTATTCCCTTTTTTTTGGGGGCATGCAGCAAAAATTTCAAAAATGTTGAGCAAAACAATTCAAATGAGAATAGTATTACACAGGAAGAATCTGTCCAGTCAGAAGATGTAATTGAAACATCAGTTTCTGGAGAAATGGAAGAAGAAACTGTAGAAGAAAGAAATAAAGTGGTATTAACAGGAGAAGAAAATACCTTTGATGTTTCAAAAGTAAATGTCAATGATATTATTCCTCCACCAGACAGAAATAATATAACTCAATCTACAGTAAGGGGTTTATTAACACCATTACCTTTTACAAAAGTTTATTTAGAACCAAATGAAGAATCATTAGTTATTGACTATGCTTTGTCGATAGAAGCTGCAGAAGAATATACTCTTTCCAGCGATAATCCGGACTTTTATATGGTTACTTTCCCAGATATGGAAACTCATGGAAAGATTAAGGGATATATTAACGCTAAAGATGTTCTGCTTGATTGTAAATATGCATTTACAATTGATGATGCTGTTGTTACAAATGAAAATGGAGAAGCCACTGAAGAAATACTTCCAGCTCATACTTTAGTAGCATGGCAGGAAGATAAAGATGATGTTTCAGTTATTTACAAATTTGATGATAAAAGCATGGAGCAGATTTTTATCAAAAAAGATAATCTTTGTGATGATTATTATGATTGTAAAACTATTTATAAATATAATTATCTTAAAGTACTAAAAGAAATAGAAGATCCTCTTTTATATAACCTGTATAAGGAAACAGTTTGTTGGCGATTATTTGAAACATCACCAGCAGTTAGAGAATCATCTACAGGACTTGTAAGGAAGGAATTTAAAACTCTTGTTGCAATTAGTGATCAGCCATATAAATATGTAAAGGAAGACTGGTTTTTATCTGATAATAAAAATCTTAAAGAAGATATAGAAAAACTTGAAGCCTATAGACAAAGTCATATTAATAATAAATATTATTGGAGTTGGGGTATTTTTGATAAACCTGCGTTGCGACAATCATGTTATGGCCCTATGACAAATATTGGTACTACTATTATTCCAGCAGGAACTCCTGTTTTGAAATATTATTTACAATATCTTTATGTTGATCCGATAACGAGAGAAGTTGTTACAACAGAGAACTTCACTTCTGAACAGGAACCTTCTTTCGGTCCGCATTATAAAGAAAGCATGATAAAATTTAATGAATTGATTACCGGGCAGCATACACTAGAGGAATCAAAGGCTATAGCACGAGAATTAATTGATGCAGATTTAGAGAATGATGAATATAAAGTAACAAGTTTCTCTAGATTAGTTTATAAGTATCTCGAAAAAAATTATGGAACAGATTTTTCTAAGGATATCAGTGATATATTGGAATTTCCTGGTAAATTAATTGTAAAGTCTAATGCTTCAGAGGTATATGTTTATGACCGTCCAGGAACAATAGGAAATATTATAGGAAAAATAGAAAAGAACACAGAAGTTGTTCCTAAAAAGATGGCTCCACACTGGTATACCTGGAGCGAAGACGGTTCGTTTGAAATAATGTTTTTTTACATTGAAACAGAAGCTGTTTCGGGATGGGTAAAGGCTAGCGAACTGTATTCAGAAGAACAGATAATGTATACTTCAACATATTACGGTGGAAATCCTTTGTATTTAAATGAAAAACAGCAGACTGGGCCAGAGGTTCCAACAGAAAGTTACCATTATCCTAGATTTAGAATGGCTAAAGAATCTATGGATCAAGACACAGATAGTTTTTCAAAACCGTTTGAAGTTCCTTATGGAGCATTATTTTCTGATGGGTTTGGTGACGAAGCAACCAGAGCATTTAATTTGAATTTTAATTATGTAATTATAGATTCACTGTATTGTAATCCAACTGTTACAGGTTATTCAAATATGAATTTTACCGGAGAAACAACAGAAATTCCAGATTTAATACCTGTTCTTGTAGAAGGCATTTGTATTCATAAAGAAGAAGGGTATAAAGAAGTTATGCTTTCACGAGATGCTATAAAAGTAAACTATGATGGAAAATCATTATGGATACACCCGGAAGAGTGTTATACAACTGAAAATCCATATTAATTGAAGTTTTGACAAATACAGACTTAAGCCTGATTCATATTTCATATGGAATCAGGTTTTGTCTGTATTTTTTTATTTCTGCCCACACTTAAGAAAAATCCCCTAGAAAAAAATTGACTTATAAGAATTTCGTGTTATAATTAACAGTTAGTAAAACGTTTTACTAAAACGTTTTTATCAAACTAAGATTAAAAAGTTGGAGTAATTATGAAATTCTTAAAGACTGCCAGGCAGAAGAATTCACTAAAAGATTTTCTTATGGTGCTTCCTTTTCTGCTCCTTATAGCTGTTTTTTCTTACTATCCATTATATGGCTGGGTATACGCCTTTTTTGATTATAAGCCACCTTTTCCGCTTTCCTGGGATAAGTTTGTAGGCTTTAAGTGGTTTGTTTCAATGGTAGAAAATCCTGTAAAAGTAAAAAAACTTATGCAGGTTCTTACAAATACCTTTGCCATGAGCGGTCTCAGCCTTTTGTTCTCATGGTTCCCGATGATTTTCGCAGTCTTTCTGAATGAAATCCACTGCGTTCCTTTTAAGAAATTTGTTCAGACCGTAACAACCCTTCCAAACTTTATCAGCTGGGTTTTGGTTTATTCAATTGCCTTCAGCGTTTTCAACAGTACAGGTGCTGTAAATAGTGTTCTTATGAACATGGGAATTATTGATGAGCCGATTATGTTCCTGCAGTCTTCAAGCCATGTGTGGTTTAAGCAGTGGGTATGGCTCACCTGGAAAAATGCCGGATGGGCCGCAATCATGTACATTGCCGCAATTACAGGAATTGATGATTCGCTTATGGAAGCTGCAATGATTGATGGTGCTTCCCGTATGCAGCGAATCTGGCACATTACAATTCCAAGCATTCTTCCTACTTATTTTGTTCTTGTAATGTTGAGTCTTGCAAACTTCCTTTCAAACGGAATGGAACAGTACTTTGTGTTTGCAAACTCTTTCAATA
>CACWIL010000196.1 GCA_902760905.1 uncultured bacterium | reverse complement strand
GGACTTTATTCAATGAAGAATGTTCTGGATCTGTAAAGAAAGAATTTGTTAAATCTCCTTGTTATTTGTTTTAAAGCCTGAGTAATATCAGGCTTTTTTTGTGTTTTCCTCTTAGGAACAAGATTTTTGTTGTCCAAGTAATGATAAATCGTTAGAAGTAACACTCCTTTCCTTTGATTTCTAGTCTAAAAAAAATTTATGAGGTGACCTTCATGCTCAAGTTTATTTATGAAAAAAGGTATGGTATTTATAGCTTTAATATAATTACTGCAAATTATAAATGTTGCAATTCTGGCTCTGCTTGTTGCAACATTAAAAATTTCAGGTTTCCAGGCATAAATATCAGATTCGGATACGTAATAGATCGCAAAGTCTGAAGTAAATCCCTGACATCGATGAACGGTATCTACGGTGAATCTATCCGTAATCGAATGTATACTTTCATTAAGTTTTTTTAATACGCGGTTAACATCTTTTACTAAATTTGTCATTACTGCAATACGAGCCTTAATCCTTTGATCATGTGTTGGCTTGAATTCATTCAGCTGACAACATATACCTGATATAGCATTTATAATGGATACACTTGGTACGCGAAGCAGATATGTTCCTGATTCAAAAGTTATTTGATTGTTTAAAATATTGAGTGGGAATAGATGGTAGTTATCATTTACAGCTTTTAAATCTAGTGCATAAAACAATCTCGTATATGAAGCAGAATTCGGATTTAATCGATAAGTATTCACCAATTGATATGTAGGTAATAATTTTGAAAGCTTTTGTAAACCATACACCGCTTCGTGATAATTTCTTTTTTCAATTCTATCACTGTCAAGTTGAACTACAGGAGGAAGTTGACAGATATCTCCGACAAATATTTGTTTGTCGCCGATAGAGTAGGTTGCAGCAAGAAACGCAGTTACAGCCTGGCTGGCTTCATCCACAATTACATAGTCGTAAGCAGATCCTTCATGTTTTAAAAGTGGTGAACCTGAAGCGCTATAGTAGGTTGAAAAATGAATTTCACCGATTTTAGGAACAACATCTTTAAGATTTTGAATACCTCGACATTCGGATTCCTCCTCTCTGTCCAGAGCTTTTTTAAACAGTCTTCCCTGCTTTAGCAAATCAGCTAAAGGATCCTTTTTGATTATTTCAATTAAAGCTTTATTTGCAAGTGTAGTGATTAATACAGATTTATTTTGTAAAGCCAGTGTTTTTGCCAAGTTTGCAATTATATATGATTTACCTGAGCCCGGCGGTCCCTGAATAATAAATGAGCGATGTAATTCAGAGAGCCTAATTATGTTATTAGGTTCGGGGTTAATCAGTGGTTTAACTTGAAGAGTTTCTGCTTTTTGTTGATTTATGAATAGCGGATTACCGGGATGGCTCCGGATGTAATTTAATAAATTGTTCAACATTTCCAGTAATGGTTCGCACTCTCCTAGATATATAATCGCACCTTCAAACTTTCGAACTTGCAAATCTTGAATACTTTCATTCGTGTATTCTGTTAAATAAAAACCAGCTTCTTGGCATTTTATTTCTTGGAGATGATTATCTTCTTGCGGTACTTTATGAACTTTTAGCCATATTAATTTTCCTTTAATAACTGATTTACTAACTCGAAGATTAAGTAAATCTCTGTACCTTATTTTTTGACATTTATCTTTGGAACGATCTTCTTTTTTTAGAAAAATAAAGTGCTGTTCGCCGCTGTTCATCCTCGGTATGGGGCTGTCATCTCTGAATATTAAAACAGCCGTTCCGTTAGAATTGATTGTTTTTAACTTTGCTCTGAACAGTTTTTCGTGTGCTATAAGAGAACCGCAGGTTGAATAGAGAAGAGCGTTATACTTATCTTGTATAATTCTCAATTCATCTTTGATAAAGGATAAATTTGTGTTTATAATCTCACTGTTGTTCATAGTTCACTTAAATCATCCTCGCCGGGGTTGGTATAGTCGCTATCATAAAAATCTGATGTTTCTGAACAGTCACAAAGGTCGTTGTTAATTCCGTTTACATCAAAGTCCAAGGAAGTTCCTCCTAGAAATTGTAATGATTGCACAAATTTTTCAATGTTAGCATCATTATAATCCTTGGTTTTGAGAGTAATAGAAAAGCTTTCATGTTCTCTGAACAAATTATCAAATGTTATTTCTTTTATTCTCCCGTTATGATAAAGAAGGATAATAAAATTTTCTTTTGATTTGTTAAGAGCAGAAATCTCATGGGAATACAGTTTTAGTTTATTATTATGAGATGATTTAAAACAAACAGTGTAAATTTTCCCTTCTTTCTGAACATTATCAAGTAAGTTATAGGACATGGCATCGTCGTCATGACTGAACGTATAGCCATTTTGTTCCAGATAATTCTTACCGAATTTTTTTGCTATATCATTACAGTCAGTTCTAGCTTCTTTTGATAATTCAGATTGATCAGAGTAGTTTGTATCAAGAGATGTCTCAAGGTTGTCAGATGAAAATAGCGGAATTTGTTCAAAATTTACCAACGGCTCCTCATCAGAAACAACGTTTAGATTGTTTGCGACTGAGTTTTCATTACCACTGACAATACTCCCTAATAGTTGTGGTAATAGTTGAATTATTTGATTAAGTTTAGCCTCGTCGCTAAATATATCTAAAATTTGTGGTTTTTTCTGGAAAACATCTAGAAAACTTTCGAATTTTTGGGATGAAATTCCAAGTTTGTTTAATTTGTTTTCTATACTGTTTTGTTCGATATCAGGATTTAAGTAAAGGAATTGTGCTAAATCAATAATTTGTTTAGTCGAAAGATCATTTACATCATATATATCATTTAAATCTGACAGTGAAAAGTTATCATTATTCCTGCGGGTTAAAACTTCTCCTTTTTTATCAATGAAAATTGGCATCATTGAAAGTATTGACCGCGTCTTAATATTGTATTGTCCTGATAATCTCCCAAATGAAAATTTAGAATAGATTGTTTTATTGATGTTGCTTCCCAATGTAACGACTAAATGCTTAAGTATTTTCCATATATGTAGCGAATTTATTTTTCGGGTTTCAAAATCGTTTGCATTTTTGATTATCTGAACAATACAGCCCCAAATTTCATCGATAGAAAATTCATAAAATGATTCATAACTGCTCCAACTAAAAGTTACATTTCCTGGATTGAACTCTTTATAAAATTTAAATAAATCAGGGACCTCATAAAGGCTGTGTTCTTCAATTATAAAATTTTTAGAACCTATTATCATTGAGCATAGCAGATTCAAATTATTTTCTACTTCATTTTTACATAAAAATCTACTGTTTATATAGTAATCCATATCGACTATATAGCAAGGAGGATTGATTTCATTCCAAAAATTATCATCAATATAGACAATTTTGCCAGATGGTTTTTGGTAGGAGTTATCCTTTGTTCTTATGAATTTAATTTCTTTAAATTT
>CACWIL010000195.1 GCA_902760905.1 uncultured bacterium | reverse complement strand
ATAATCAAAAACGCATAGAGATAGGTAAAAAATATCAGTGTCAGGTTCTATGATATACGTATTAATCGGAGTAAACTTCTCGTAAAGAAATGCAAGCTGATAGCCTAACCCCAAGCCTAGCATTATAAGAAGCGGAGTTGATGTTGCAGTTCTTCGTTTTTTATCATGTAATTCTGATTTGCTTTTATTGCATAATGATTTTACTTGTGAATACAATTTGTTTTTGTAGTAAAAGTGAAGTTGACAAAAAGGATTCTCTTCATCAGTTATTCCTTGAGTATTGATGGAGAATGATAAATTATTTAACAGCTCTTCCACTTGTTTACTACATTCATCGAATGGTGTGCTACCGTAAAGATAGTGACCGTCAGGAAAAAGAATGTTTGGTTGCCTGTTTTCGTTGCAGGTAAGTTTATATTCGCTCCTTAAATGGTAGTTTTTGAATTTATTGTAAAGTTTCGGAAAAAATTTATCGAGAGCATTCAGATTGCTCTCAAGATTCTCGGGTATCAATTGCTCCAAATTTTTTTGTGCTATTAACTGATCTTCAAGAATCTTATGTTGTTTCTCCAACACTTTTAAAGTATCTGATAGATAATTCACTGTGTTTTTATTGTTCATGGTGAATAAAATATAGTTCCTTGTAAGCTAGAGTGGTGGTTTGATATTATTTCTTACAAATTCATACGAGTATTCGTATGTGAGAGGAAGATATTCCTTGGCTTTTTGTAGAAAATCTATAATTATTGGGATAAGAAATTCTGTATCTTTTATTGCCTTTTTTTCCTCTGCTTGAAGATAGAGGGCTGATACATATCCTATGTATAAATGAGATATCGATCCGATAATAGCACATTGACAAAATGCAAGACCTTCTTTTGGCCAATCGTTTATGAAATCAAGATGAGATTCTAGTCTTAGAACTATCTCGGCTCTTGTAGTTGGTAGATTTTTAAGATCTTCTATGAGAGTAT
The DNA here is from genome assembly GCA_902760905.1 of uncultured bacterium. Classification (GTDB taxonomy): domain Bacteria; phylum Cyanobacteriota; class Vampirovibrionia; order Gastranaerophilales; family Gastranaerophilaceae; genus CAG-196. The sequence continues at coordinate 2,863 of CACWIL010000195.1, read as the reverse complement.
CAATTACTTCCATACTTCTTTTGATTTTTAAAACGTCTAAAAGATCCTGATTTGAGATGTAGTCAATAGGTTTCGACATTTCGTTTTCTATAAAGTTACAAAGAAATGAATGATCCACTTTTTTCAAAGAATCAAAATTTATTTCAGATAGATGCTTAGGAATAGTTCTTTCTATTCTTGCTCCGTTGCTTGCGTTATATACTTTGATCTCTGTCGATAACGTTGAAATTACATGTTCCATCATGTTGATACTGCATTTAAATAAAAAATTTGTTTTGACAGTTTTTTCAAAATTTCCAGGATATATTAAATTATTGAAATTTAGCGGATTTGCTTCACATTCGGGTTTCTCTTTAAAATGCTCGTAATAAAGACTGTATTTTGAGTGTGTTTCGTTATAAGCTGTTCCGCAATCAACGCCAACAAGATATATTTCTTTAAAATTTAGAAGAATTGCAGTGCTCAATCCCATATTTGACACAAGAGGATTAATCATCGTTAGTGTGGCATACTGGATTAGTTTTGACAGTTTCTTATTTATTGCTAGTGAATAAAACATTGCTTCGCTTGTTTTAAATCCTAATACCCTGTGCCTGAATAAACTAATTGTCTTTGGATATACTGTATCAGGTGCAATACATAGCGTGTTTTCAAAAACTGATGCGTCCTTAATTGAAAGCAAAGAATTATACACATCTTGAGTTCTTTCTACGGCTACATAAACATCTGCAGTTATTCCATAGTTTGCTAGTGCTGACAGTGCGGTACCACATGCTATTATGAATATCTTATCGTTATTGTTTTTTATCAGTTCAAGTTCTTGGTCTAAAGATGGGCCGTTTCCTACAACAAAAACGGGTATGGAAGTAATTTCTTGCGGTAATTCTTTGTTTTTTGTTAAAAAGTGCTCGTTATTGATTATATTCCTTCGGCTTTGACACATTCCTGTAAGTATGTCATCAAAAAAACCTCTTTTAGGATGAATTGAGGATATGTCCCTTTCTAATTTAGACCATAAATTTGTAGTACTTTCGGATTCATAATGATAAAAAAAAGAAATTGCAGAAAGGTTGGTTTCATATTTAATATTGTAAAAATTAAAATCATCGAAGAAATGTTGAACATCATCGTCTATAAAAAATTTAAGACCTAATTGTCTGGATTTTATGTACTCTATTAGGGGAGTATAATCAAACGTGCACAGTGAAAGATAAAAAAAATCACTGTTTGGTTCTATTATGTACATGTTTATGGGAGTAAATCTTTCATAAAGATATCCAAGTTGAAACCCTAAACCTAATCCAAACATACACATTAGTGGAACTGAATCAGGATTTTTTGTATTAAAGTTCTTTTTGTACACTCCTTGTTTCTTAAGGTTGTTTTCTAAATTGGAAACTTTTGAGTATAAATGATTTTTATAATGAAAATGTAGCTGATTAAAGCTGTTTTTTTCCTCTGCTAAATTTGATATGACGGTATAATTGTAAAATTTATTTATGAACTCACCAACCTGGCTCTTACAATCTGTAAAAGAACTTTGAGAGTAAAGTGAATGCCCGTCAGGGTATATTATGTTTGGTTCTCCGTTTTGTCCACACGTCAGTCTGAAGTTTTCCTTGAGTCGGTAATCCTTGAATTTAGAGTATAAGTTTGGAAAATTCTCTTCTAAACAACGAAGATTGTTTTTTAGATAATGAGGTATGTTATTTTGCAGTGCTTTTTGTGCTTCGACTGTACTTTTTAAATTTTGTTCCAATTGTTGGAGGTGATCAATTTGCGTTTTTGTGTCCAAATCCATTTGAAAATCTCTTAATATGCTATGTCCTTCCCTATAATTATAAGATAAACTTTGTTAACTATACTGTGATTGAGCGCAAAACAAAAAAGTCCGGTGTTAAACCGGACTTAACGTCATAAACTTAAGTTCAATTTGTTAACTTAATTAACCGAGCAGGTTCAATGCTATAGAGTTCTTCTGATTAGCCTGACTCAGCATTGCGGTAGAAGCCTGTTGCAGAATTTGCTGCTGTGCCATCTTAGCTGTTTCGGAAGCATAATCCACATCTTTGATTCTAGAACGGGCGTCACTTACGTTTTCAATTACATTTTCCTGATTGGAAATGGTTGATTCTAAACGGTTCTGTGTTGCACCAAGCGTTGCTCTGTATGAATCTACAGCCGCAATCATACTATCTAAATTAGTGATTGATGACTGGGAGTTTGCAGCGGATGTTAAACTCACACCTGTCATTGAACCAGGGTTTACATTTCCAAGTAAGGTTGACATGGATTTAAATTTAACGTTAATTGTTTGGTTTGCGTGCGAACCTACCTGGAAATCAACACCACTAGACAGGTTTGCTAAGCTGGCAGCCGAAAGAGGTATCGGTCCCGATTCTTTTAATTTCTTCTTGGAGCTGCTTAGCTTCATTATTCAGCGCGGTTCTTTCTGTTGAACTATTGGTTCCGTTTGCAGACTGAACAGCCAAAGTTCTCATGCGCTGTAACATATTGGTTACTTCGTCAAGTGCACCTTCAGCTGTCTGGCAGAGGGAAATACCGTCATTGGCATTTCTGTTTCCTTGTGTAAGACCGTTGATTTGAGAAGTCATACGGTTTGCAATCTGTAAGCCCGCAGCATCATCTTTAGCAGAATTGATTCGGTTGCCGGATGCAAGCTTGGTGTAGGAGCTTGAAAGAGCGTTGGTAGACTTGTTTAAATTTCTCTGTGCATTGATAGAACTGGTATTGGTATTAACGTATAAAGCCATGATGATTCTCCTAATCAGTTGCTTTGTAATTTTTGCTGAACTTACGCTTATTTGTTTGTATTCGTTCGCGGTTATTTATGGTATCGGCA
>CACWIL010000194.1 GCA_902760905.1 uncultured bacterium | reverse complement strand
TGTTCTATTCTTCTGTCAAAATCTGCCACTCCCGCAATTTCGTCAACAATTTTACGGCGTTCATTAGAAGTACAATTAGTAATACTCATAACATCGCCCTGCATCATTACGTTATAACTGTTCGGAGTAATATTATATTTTTCAAGACGGGTAAGAATATCTTCTTTGGTAACAATTTTGTCATCCATGTAATAAATACTGTTAAACCCCTGTGATGATTTTCTTATTCTTCTTGCAACAGAAAATTCACCTTCGTCAGTTTCACCAAATACAACCTTAACATAAGCTTCATTACGCTTTGTATAAGTTGATATAAGGTGAAATAATTTTTCAGCACGTAACGTTCTGCTTGAAGACAAACCCAGTGCAAAAAGAATACTGTCAATAATATTACTCTTACCGGAGCCGTTAGGTCCTGATATTGTAGTAAATCCTTTTAGCATAGGTATTTCGACTTTATTAGCAAAAGACTTAAAATTGTCTATTTCCAACTGTTTTATGTACATAACATCCTTAAAGGCAACAAGCCATAATCTCTTCCCTAGTATATACTATTTTTATTTAAACCTAAGAAAGCGTTAATGTCAATGTATTAAGGAGTATTAAGCATAAAAAAAGCTCTGCGGTTTACAGAGCTTTTTTATTATAAATTAAAAACTAGATTTTCTGTGGATTTCTTAATGGTATCAATCTGTCCAAATCACCGTTTAAGCTAAAGTAGAATCTTGCAGTGCTTTCATGATAGCTTCTTGTAAATGGGAAGCCAACACCTACAGAACCTGTTAACCAATCTGCGAAGGTAACATATGCTCCGAAACCTGCAGAATGTAAGAATGATGTAGGATAGTTATATACACCGCCATTTTCACCAATCCAACCGAAGTCATAGAATACAGCCAATCTGACTCTTTCATCAATCTTCTGAGATAAATGGTTCAGGAACGGGAATGGGAATCTGTATTCAACAGTACCGCTTACACCATAGTCACCAATAAGTTCAGCAGGCTGATAGCCTCTTAATGTATACGGACCACCTAACTGGAACTGCTCAGCTGCATACAGGCTATTTGGTGAATACATCGCATTAGCTCTAACAATACCGTATGTTCTTGTAGTAAGTCTTTGTACACGAGTAGCACCACCGGTTAACTTGAAGAATGTTGTATCTTGCTTTGCACCGTGGCCATTTCCACCCATACCAAAATCTATTCCCAAGTTACCAATCCAACGACCATAATTGTCATCAGTCATACCGTATAAACCTGATCTCCAAACCTGAAGATTGTATGTTGAAAGTCTGGTTGGATGAGGAGTGTTATTATATGCAGATGTATTTGCATTTACCAAATCGAAACCTGTGTAAATGAACAAATCTGATTTTGCAGTCTGAACCAACGGATGTGTTAACTTGAAGAAGTAACTCTGAGCGTTACCCATAACACCCATATCTTTGTACGGTCCTTTTAATCTTACGTGAGAATCGTTAAAGTCGAATGACAAACGAGTTCCGTATGAAGAAACAGGAAGTGAATAACCTGCCATCCAGCCTGTTGCACCATTTGACAAAATAGTACCGCCATAGATCTTATCACCTAAGCCTGTCAGGTTGTGCATACCGAGTAAGAATGAAACTCTCTGTGCACCTGTATATGAACGGCCATAGTCATCATAAGTTACGTTAAAATCAATCGGAAATCTGTCACGAACATTTAAAGTGATTTGTGTATTTTCATCACCGTCTTTTTGTCTTTCGATTTCCGTCTGGACCTGAACATAATCTTCTTTGTTAATTTCTTTCATTGCTCTTTGAAGGTTTTTTGCATTGAATACATCACCTTCTCTGAGTCCTGCTTTACCCATAATTATATGTTTTAAATACCATTCACGAGTCCATTTCTCGCCTTCAATATTCATATCGCCTACTCGGCTTTCAACTATTTTTATAGTAGCAACACCGTCTACAATTCTCTGAGGCGGAACTGTTGCATATGATGTCAAATAACCTTTTGAACGATATAAGTTTGTAACTTTTGAACAAACTTCCAAAAGTTCATCAAAATAAATATCTTCACCTAAAACTTCTAATGCCAGATTTTGAAGATCTGCTTCCGATATATCTTTTACAGTGTTACCTTCAAAATTAATTTTCTCTAACAAGAAGTGCGGATTGTATATAGAACCTTCTCTTGAATAATTCTCTTCAACAGTAGCGTCATAAATCTGCTCGTCTTTTGTAACATCATCCAACGACTGTACATAACTCTTGTCAATCTGTTGATACTGAGAGTTTAGCTGATCTGTTGTATTATAGGCTCCAGGGTTATATCCGCCTATATCGGCAGGTAATATATCTGCTCTGGCTTGTGCCATTGAGAAAAAGCATACAACTGCGATTAAATAACTTAAATGTTTTTTCATAGTTCCATTTTTCCTAAAAAATTTCATTTATTATTGGGTTTTTCTTTTTGACTTACATTCAACATTATATTTCAAATAAAATCGGTGAACAAATTAAATTGCTGAATTGTAAAGAAATGTTAACCTCACATGTTTTTATTCTAACTCATTTATTAACATTTGTAAAGATATTTATATACAATGGTTATAACTCAGTCAGCATGTGGTATTAAAAGGTATGTAAATTCTTTACAAAAATTCACAGTCGAGGAGTGTTTATTGAAACAACAAGTCGGATACAAAAATAATTACGGCTATGATATGCAGTATATGCATAATGTAAAATATTTTACAAATCACAGCATTGAGCAAAAAGAGGAAAGCTTTAGCGATATAATGCACCTTACAAGCTCAGAGAAAGAGATTGTTCTGAAAATTAAAAATTTAAGTGAACATCCAAACGAAAATTTAGACTTAGGCATACAAGTTATAAATATGGTTGATGAAAAGGAAAACACACAACGTTGTGGTTTGGAAGAACAGAGATTGGGAGCCAACAATTTTGGACAGCTTAACAAGTTCTATTTCGGACTGTAATACATTAACGTTGAACAATAAAACCTGCTTTATAAGCAGGTTTATTTTTTAGAACAAATAAAAATTATTTAATATCTGTTCAATCCCTATTCTATTACTTTTTAAAAATAAAAAATGCCGCAAGAATTATAAAAATAAATCCGACTAAGTAGTTCCATTTGAATTCTTCTCTTAAATAAAGAACAGAAAATACAGCAAAAACTGACAAAGTAATAATTTCCTGTATTGTCTTTAGCTGCGCAGCGTTATAAACAGAATAACCAATTCTGTTTGCAGGAACCTGAAAACAGTATTCAAAAAAAGCTATTCCCCAGCTTACAAGAATAACAATAAGCAAGGGCATACTTCTGTGTTTCAGATGACCGTACCAGGCAAATGTCATAAATATGTTTGATATTAGCAATAAAACTATTGGTGAAAGATACTTTATCATAATGCAAATCCTTGTTTATCTTTATATTTACCACATTATCTGCTAAAAGTGTCTTTTCTGAGGGTCCAGCA
>CACWIL010000193.1 GCA_902760905.1 uncultured bacterium | reverse complement strand
TCATACACTACCTTCTATTTATATATCTGAATAGTGTAAATAGCCTCAATAATAAAAATTGCCAAATATTGCATGTTTTTTTACAAATCTTAATAAAAAAACCGAGTTTTTTAAAAACTCGGTTTAAATTTATGAATCTCTTTTATTATCTTTAAATGGAGCGGGAGACGAGGCTCGAACTCGCGACATCCTCCTTGGCAAGGAGGCATTCTACCACTGAATTACCCCCGCGGGTATAATATTATGATACATGCTTATAGTTCAAAGTCAAGAGGAAATTAATTTTAGTATTCGTTATTACAAGAAATTATCTTTGGCGATATGCATAACATTACAGAACTCTAAGAATGTAATAAATATTTACAATAGCTGTGATTTAGTTATGACAATAGTTATAAGCATCAGAGTGTGTTATATTACAGAATTCTGCGGGCAATTTTTTTTAATAAAACTTCTTTATATAAATAACACGAATTACAAAAAGGGGAATTTAGTTATAAATAGAGGAGATGGAACATGAGTTTAGACATTAAAACAATTAATGGTGTATTAAGAGTTGCAGCTGAAGAAGCTGATAAAAAAGGAACAAAGGCATATAATGGTAATTTAGATGAAGAAGAAATATCGGCTTTTATTAAGAATGGAAGAGATGCCGGCTGTTCAATGTCTGATATTTTAGATGTTGCAACAAAAGTTGTGCCGAAAGACAGTCATATTATTAAACAGGCACAGGCTGAAGATAAACAAAAAACTTCAAACAATAATGAAATTGCCAGTCTTAAAGAACAGATTGCCACGTTAGAAAAAGAACTTAAACAAAAAGAAAAAGATAAAGAGTCTATGTGGCAAAGTAAAAAATGGCAATTCCAAAAACCAACAATTGGAACAATTACCCACGGTATATTAGGTTTTGGAAGCGGAGCAATGCTTGGTATGGGGGGGTATGCCATTACAGGAATGCTTTTGGGAAAAATGGGTGCGCGTAAATTAGCTTCTTCGAAAGGGCTTTTTGCAACAATGGTATCGGCTTGTGCAATTGCCGGGGCGGCATTCGTGATTGAGTCGGGTGCACAAACGCAAGACGGAGCCGTATCGCGTATAATTGAAAAAAAATACAATATACCCGAAAACTATAAAGACAGTGTAAGGTATAACAAAGCGGAAAAGTTTGCAGAAGAACAGATTGTTCCTTTAAGACAACAGATTTTAAACCTTAAAAATGAATTAGCAGCGAAAGAGTCTGAACTTAAATAAAGGTCACTATATATTTCTTTACACAATTTTACTTTAATTCTGTCATACTGAGCAGTTTGGCAGAGAGTAAACTACCGGGCAAAGATTGTTTGTCGTTTGTGAGATGGAAGTAATTAATGCCTGTTTAATTCATGCTACTTGCTAAGTATATCTGCAACTGCAAAATTTAATGAGATTTTTCAGGCTTAATTGTTTAATATTGCCTTACAATGACAAGTACAGATTACTATTTACTGCAAAATATTATCCGGTTACCCTATTTTTATATATGCTTTTAAAATCTTGTTAGCGACTGTATCGTCAAAAGCCTGCTGTACTTTTTCAAGCGGGTAAACGGTTGTTAAACCTTTAACATTTACTTTATGTGAAGTCAGCAAATCAAAAGAATCTTTCAAATCTTTTGGCGAAGGAGAATAGCTTCCCAGTACAGTCAGCTCTTTATAATAAATCTCATTGTTCGGATAACCTGTGTTCCTTGGCGTGCTTGAGAAAACAAGAATTTTTCCGCCTTTTCTTACAACCCTCAGAGCAACATCCAATGCTTTATCCGCACCTGATGTCATAAATACTGCGTCAACACCCCCAGATTTACCCCCCCTAGATTTACCCCCGCTATTAAAGAGTTATATGACTCAATCCCAAGTTTATTCCCGAGAGCAATTCTTTCTTCTATCAAATCACAGCCATAAACCTTGTATCCCATAGCCTTGATACCTTCACCCATAAGAAGTCCGATTGAGCCCAGGCCTATAACAAGAACTTTGTCACCTTCTATAAGGTTGCATCTCTTTATTGCTCTGATACAACAACCTAAAGGTTCATAAAAAGATATTTCTTCATCAGTCATATCTTCAGGAACAAGGTGTGCAACATTTTTCAGGTGTTCTTCTGATACAAAAACCTTTTCGCTAAAACCGCCCGGGCGGATATTTGTTGATTTAAAATGTTCGCACATTGAAACATTACCGTGCCTGCAATAAACACATTCTCCGCAGGGAATATGGTGCGAAGTTACAATCTTATCGCCTTTTTTAAATGAAGTATCTGAATCGATTTCATCAATAACAGCTACTATTTCATGTCCCAAAACAGCACCGTCATGTACAATTTTTTCTCTGAACTTTACAATATCCGAACCGCAAAGCCCACAGCCCAAAACGTTTACTATTGCGCCCCTTCTTCCATCCAAACAAACATCATCAACTTCTTTTATGATGATTTTATCTCCGCTTACCTGTGCTGTTTTCATAACATCTGCCGTTTATATTCTATTCTTCAAACTGTTCGGCAACCTCAAAAGGTTGTTCTGAAAGCTTCAGTGTTTCTCTGTCAATAATACCTCTTTTAAGTTCGGTAAATGAAGCTTTTTTAGAGTTAAAAACTTTTTTCAGAAACTCATAAGCAACCTTAGGATCACACTTTGTTCCGCAGGTAAACAAATCAACTGCTGCATATCCAAGCTCAGGCCACGTATGAATCGCCAAATGGCTTTCAGATATAATAACTACACCTGATACACCATAGGGGTTAAACATATGAAAACACTTTTGAACGATTGTTGCACCACACTCCAGAGCTGCATCTATCATATACTTTTCTACTTTATCTATATTATTTAGAATATTAGAATCACATTCAAAAAATTCTGCAAGAACGTGCTGACCTAAATTAACAGTGTCTAAATTAGAATGAGTCTCAAGCTCTCTGAGTGATGATGATACAATTGTCAATTCATGTGCCTCCATTTCTACCGATAGAAAATTCTATCAATTATTTTTATAACTTTTATATCTTACTATAAAAAACAAAAAATTTGTATTTTTTACACTTTTTAAACGAGAAGTTAACATTTTGTTACATATTGACCAATATAAAATGCAAAGTCTTTTTCTTATTTAACCCTGTAATTCTTCCAGGGCTGCTATTTTCATAAGTTTTGTATCCGGAGTTTTTCCAGTCCAGATTTCAATTGCCCGTTCTGCCTGATAAATAAGCATATCCAAACCGCCAATAGTCCTGAAGCCTCTTTTTTCTGCTTCTTTAAGAAGAATGGTTTTTGTCGGGTTATAAACGATATCATAAACTACAGCATCGGGTTTAAGCGTATCAAAATCCTTTAATTCAAGTGCCATTTGGTCTGCCATATAACCCTTCATTCCGATAGGAGTTGCATTTACAAGAATATCCGTATCTGCAAGACTTCTCATATTTTGTATCTGATACACATTAAATGTAACATCAGGAAACTGATTTCTTACATAGGCAACTGTCTGATGCGAGTTGATTATATTTCTTGTGTAAAAATCTATATTTTTAACACCCTTTTCAGCAAGACCAACCACAGCAGCTCTTGCAGCACCGCCTGTACCAAGAATCCCTGCTGTTTTACCGTTCAGGTTTACATCTGAAGGTATAGCCTTTTTAAATCCGTAAATATCGGTATTATATCCAAAAAGCTCTTTATTCTCGCCAACCTTAATTGTATTAACGCATCCGGCAACATTTGCATAATCGTCAATATCTGTTAAAAATAATGACATTGGAACTTTCAATGGAATTGTTACGTTGAACCCCTGATATCCGTTTGTTTTTATATATTTTATTCTGTCTACAAGGTTTTCTGCAGGTGTTTCCATTACATCATACTGAACTTCTTCGCCGATACTGTCCAAACCTGCTTTCTGAATTACTGCAGAAATGGAATGTCCTAAAGGATATCCGATTATTCCGAGTTTATACATTTTGCCCTCTTTTTCTTTTAGATAACAAGTTTATTATACTATGATATAATTGTTGGGTAAATACATTAAGAGGGAAATCGTTATGTTAAAATCAGTTATTTTGGCAGCAGGAAAAGGAACGAGAATGAAATCTGAAACTCCTAAAGTTCTGCATACAATTTTTGATAAAACACTTGTAGGATATGTTATAGAAGCCGTTAACGGTACTGGCTTGGCTGACGAAAACTTTGTTATCGTCGGACATCAGGCAGAAAGAGTTGAAGAATATATAAAAGAAAATTATTCAAACGCAAGAACAGTCCTTCAGTCACCCCAATTGGGAACAGGGCATGCAGTAAGCATGGTACTACCGTATCTTCAGGATTTCGATGGTGAAGTTGTTATTCTTTGCGGCGATACTCCTCTTATAACTGCTGAAACATTAAAAGAATTTGTTGAATACCACAAAGAAAATAAATCCGATTTAACCGTCATGAGTGCAATCTTTGATAATCCGGCTAACTATGGGAGAATAATTCGTAACGCAAATGGTCATGTTGAAGTTATTGTTGAAGAAAAAGACGCAACTCCCGAACAAAAGGGGGTAAAAGAAATAAATGCCGGAATCTATTGCCTCGACTGGATGAAGGTTAAGCCTGCGTTTTCGGAACTTAAAACAAACAATGCACAAGGCGAATACTATCTGACTGATATTATTAAATGGGGTAATGAACAAGGTCTTAGCGTAAACGCATATACCCTTAAAAACAATGAAGAGATATACGGTATCAACTCAAAAGCTAATTTGGCAGAAGCAACAAAATTTTTGAACAGACGTGTTATTAAGAAACACCTCGCAAACGGGGTTACAATTGTCGATCCTGATTCAACATGGATTAGTCCTGAAACGGAAATCGAAGCTGACACAGTTATTTACCCGTCAACTTATATTGAAGGGGTAAATAAAATAGGGAAGAATTGTAAAATTGGACCGTTTGCTCACCTCAGAGGAGGAGTGACTTTAGACGATAATGTAAAAATCGGTAACTTTGTAGAAGTAAAAAAAGCTCACATCAAATCTCACACAAACGCTTGTCACCTGACTTATATCGGTGATGCTGAAATCGGTTCTAGTGTAAATATCGGAGCAGGAACAATTACGGCAAATTACAATCCTTTAACGAAAGAAAAAAGCAAAACAATTATCGGAGATAATGTAAAAATCGGCTCAAACTCAGTTCTTGTAGCACCTGTTAAAGTAGAAGAAGGTGCAAATGTAGGGGCTTTGAGCGTAATTACAAAAGATTTACCGGCATGGGCTTTAGCAATTACAAGAGCACCTCTCAGAGTAATTGAAAATTGGGTAAAGAAACAGTTAAATAAATAAAATTATGGAATTTAACGGGACAGATATAAGATACAATAAATTCAG
>CACWIL010000192.1 GCA_902760905.1 uncultured bacterium | reverse complement strand
ATCTCTTCCTTGCCCTGCCGGAGGATCCGAACTTTCAACAGGAAACAGGAGAACGGTAAACATGGCGGACATCTATCGTAAAAGCGCCCCCGGACAGCGGGGGAGCGACCGCACCGATCAGGTCATGACGGTCCATACCCCGGCGCACTGGTTTCTGCTGGCGGGGCTTGTGCTTGTATTCTCCGGCTTTATGCTCTGGGCCTGCTTCGGCACGCTCAGCAAAACGACGACCACCACCGGGCTCTACCATCCGGGCGGCTCCGGGTACGGCGAGATCATCGCCCTCATGCCGCTCAGCACCGGCAAGACCGTCGATGTCGGCATGGACGAGTAGTCCCTTGCTGTCGCCTGCCGTCCGTGTCCAGCATGTCGTCTGGACAGATCCGATTGACGGTTCGCAGGAAAGCTCAGATGCGCTTAAAGAGGCGATCATGGGATATGGCGCCGTTGCAACGTCGATGTATTTTAACGATAACTTTGTCCGTAACGAGTCGCATTATTACTTCGGGGAGAAGTGAAAGGAAGATGACCGTTAACAGAAACCATTTTTTGAAGTGGCCAAAAAGGTAAACTTTTTTGGCTATAATAAACGCGAAATGCTTCAAACCTTGCATTATGATAAAAAGTAAATGTTAAATAAAGTACTTCTCGCTTTTTTAAACACTTTTCCTTATTAGTGTGGTATAATTTAATTTAGAATATAGGAGAAGTGACGAATATTATGAAGAGAAGAACGATAACCATTATGTTATTAAAGAGAGGTATTGATTTATGAAATATTGTCCTAACTGTAATAAGCATATCGAGAATGATGCACAACGTTTTTGTACAGTATGTGGAGCATCCTTGATAGAAAAAAACACTTGTCCTAAGTGTAATACAGAAAATTCACCGAAATACACATTTTGTATAAAATGTGGTACACCACTAAAAAGTAATCGAAATACACCATCTCAAGCACCCACACCAATCAATTATTCTGTTAAGAAAGAAAATAAGAATAACAACACAAAACTGATGATCATAGCTGCTGCTGCTGCTGTTGCTGTCATAGCAGGATTAGCATTTTATTTCTTTAGTGGTTCTCACAATCAGAGCAATGTTGCAAGCAAAGTTACCGAACCACAAAAGAACACTTCACAATCACAAACTGAACAAGTACCTCAAGCACCAAGTCAGTCTACAATCCCATCGAATACCCCAATACCACCTCAACCACCAGCATTTCCCAAAATTACATCTAATGCTATTGTAAATGCCAGTCATTCTTCAGCAGATCATGAAGGGAATTATATTCACTCAGCGTCTTTGGCGATAGACGGAAATATACAGTCTTGTTGGTCTGAAGGAGCACCAGAGTGGGGGGTAGGCGAATTTATTACGATTTATTTTGATGGGACATATAAAGTTAGTGGTATGAATATCTGGACAGGCCATCAAAAGTCACTTGAGTTATTTCGTCAAAATGGTCGCCCTGTTGCTGTAAGAGTGATAGGGTCTGACGGCTCAAATGAGCAATATTACCTTGAAGATAGGTTTGGTATGCAGAAAGTCACTTTTAGGAATCCTATTAACGTTCAAAATGTAAGGATCACTGTAGAGGGAATCTCACCAGGAAGTAAATACAAAGATACTTGTATTGCAGAAGTTAACTTTTTCTAATGATTATTGCTATATTTGTTAGGACTTGGTTATTTTGGTGACAATATATGTCTTACATTAATTTTTCTAAACTTATTAAAATGGTATTGTGTTCTGCCGTGCTTATTTTTTGTACTTGTTGTGGTTTAGCTGCAAATAACACAGAACCTGTTCAAGGAAAGCAAAATTCTACACAAGTAATAAAAGAAAGAGAAGAAAAACCTCAAGAAAAACCTGTAGAGACCAAATCATATGGTTATAAAGAAGGAGATAAGTACCTACAAAAATATGCCACTGTAAAAAATGTTAAACAAATTATACTTGTTAGACAATCAGAAAAAGTAATTTCTTATGGTGATTTGTTTGTGCTTACAAAAAATCCTGAAGAAAGCTGGGAGCTGGCTTTACAATGTCAAGCATATTTGGGTAAAAATGGAATTGATAAAACTCGTGAAGGTGATAGGCGTACCCCAACGGGTGATTATGGGTTTCTGATGGCTTTTGGAGCTAAAGAGAACCCGGGTTCAATAATTCCATATACCAAATTGACAAACACCATGTACCTATGTGGTGATAAGGAGTATTACAATCAATTTATTGATGTAAGCAAAATAAACCACGCCTGCTCTGGTAATAGCGAGCATTTGCTTAGTTACATACCACAATACAATTACGCATTGTTTCTAGATTACAATAAAGAACATACCTATGGAAAGGGTTCTGCTATTTTCTTACATTGTTTTGGGGATTATCCTTTTACTCTGGGTTGCATCAGCATAGCAGAAGAAAATATGGTTAAAGTTTTAAGAACAGTAGATGCAAATGCAAGAATATGTATTTATTCTGCTAAAGGATGATCAGTTATGTCCAAATTTTTAAAAAGGTCTTTGATTGGTCTTATAACTTTTTTCTGTCTGTATTTTACTCCACTATGTGTTTGCAATGCTATCTCCCCAACAGATTCATCAGGTTTTGTTGTGTTAACGGATATAGTACCAGATGCAATAATGGAAATTCGATATTACACATTATATAACTTTATAGGTGATAAGGTACGTGGTTATGAAGAACCAGTAGCATTAGTGACTAAAGAAACTGCTTTTGCTTTGAGAGAGGTACAAAAAGAGATAGAACCTTTCGGTTATACAATAAAAGTTTTTGATGCATACAGACCCCAGATGGCTGTCGATCATTTTGTAGAATGGGCGAGAAATCTGAATGATGTTCGCATGAAGAATTATTTTTATCCTGAAGAGAATAAAGCAAATTTGCTTGCTCACGGTTATATAGCTTCTCGCTCAGGTCATAGCCGGGGGAGTACAGTAGACTTAACCTTATACGATCTTCGTAATCAGTGTGATGTTGATATGGGTGGTACTTTTGATTATTTTGGATATAGGTCACATCCGGATTATCCAAATATTACTGAACAACAAAAGAAAAATCGCCAATTATTGCGTTCTGTCATGTTAAAACACGGCTTCAGGGGTATTGATACAGAATGGTGGCATTATACACTAAATAATGAACCTTATCCTAATCAATATTTCAATTTTACAGTTAAGCGAATATGATCAGAATATAAAGTAGTATTCAAAATGAACTTGGAGGCGTTAAAAATGAGACTTAATAGCCGTATTATCAAGATAGTTGAGTAGCAAGTAAGCAAATAAAGAAATCCCCTCCTAAGTAATAGGAAAGCGGGTCAAAATACTCGATTCACCAATTAAAAGTCCCTGACTCTATTTCAGAATACGAACCATATTGTACTCGTCTTTCCACCGGCCGATTATCTCCCGTGCCTCCTGGAGATTGTGGAACCAGTTCAGGTTAAGACATTCATCCCGGAGCTTCCCATTGAAGCTTTCAATGAAACCGTTCTGCATGGGTTTCCCGGGATCGATAAACACGTGCTCTATTTGCTTCTCGCAGGCCCACGCATTGAGGGCATTACTGGTAAATTCAGGACCGTTGTCAGAAAGTATTTCTTTCGGCCGGCCGCGGAACAGCATAGCTTTATTCAGATATCTTGTTACATGTTGTCCGGTAATGGATGTATCCACTTCCAATGCAATACACTCCCTCGTAATTTCATCGATCAGGGCGAATATGCGGAACCTTCTGCCAGTAACGGTAATATCACTGACAAAGTCCATGGACCAGCGGTCATTAGGACCCAGAAGATGACTTCTATCCGGCGTTCCGCGTTTTGCATAGATTTTCCGCTTCAGCTTGCGCTTGAGTGCAAGACCTGCCTTTTTATAGAGGCGGTAGACCTTTTTGTGATTAATATGGATGCCTTCTCTTTGCAACATCATATGGATACGGCGATATCCAAACCGTTTCCAGCGAGATGCTATCGCTTGCATGGACTCCGTGATTTTTTCCTCTTCGGAATTGTCCCTGGGCTCGTAACGCTTCGTGCTGCGAGATATCCCTATCAGCCTGCAAGCTCTGCGTTCGCTGATGTGAAAGTCCTTC
>CACWIL010000191.1:1749-5298 GCA_902760905.1 uncultured bacterium | reverse complement strand
CTTTGACAGATATAGATGTAAATAATTTGGATTGTATATATCTGACAGGTGGTGAACCGATGACCCATCCTGATTTTAATACTATATTGCGCCTCTGTCTGAAGAAAAGCAATGTTTGTATTTGTACTAACTCAAGTATGCTTAATGAAAAGAAAATCAGATTCCTGAAAAAAGTTGAAGAGGAAGGAGAAACAAGTTCCGGGCATAATCAGATTTTCTTTCGTTTATCAGTCGCTCATTTTGATGAAATGGAAAGTGACAAAATAAAGTATCGCGGACATTTCAGGCAAACTATATCTGCTCTCAGAAATTTAAGCAGATATAATTTTACATCTGTCTTATCGATACAAAACTTTTACAAAATAAGTGAAATAGTTTTAAGAGAAAATTTTGCACAAATTTTTGAACAAAATGAAATTACAAATACAGATATACAGGTTAATGTTTCGTATCCTGTTAATGAAGAAGAAGTTTCTTTCTCTCCTTCAGAACAAACAGATTGTATGACAGGCAGAATTCTGACCAGAAATGGTGTGTATGCCTGCCCGTTTTTATCAAATGACTACAGAGGAAGAATGGGAGCTTCCTTTAAAGATTATTCAAAATGTGTAACAGCAGAAACAGATTTTTGTGCAGCTTGTTCTGTTAATAAAAAATGGATGTTTACAATTGGATAATTGTAATTTTTACAACTATTATTTTTATATAATTCTTATATCGTCTAATTTTGAGTCGGGATGAGTGTATAATATAGTAAACATTTGTAACATTATTCCGTTGAAGTAATACTAAAGAGTTACTTTTTTTTCTTAATCATGGTATAAATAGTAATGTAAAAATATATATTGGGTTATTATAAAATTTTTATAAAACCCAAGTGCGAGAGAAACGAATGGAGGCAAATATGTCAGTAGGACAATTCGTATTTATGTTACACAGCCATCTTCCATATTACAGAAAAGCTGGTATGTGGCCTTTCGGAGAAGAAAATCTCTATGAATGTATGGCAGAAACATATGTACCGCTTCTTAATGCAATATCTGAATTGTATGATGAAGGTATAAAGGCAAAATTAACTGTAGGTATTACACCTATACTTGCAGAACAGTTAAATGACGAACACTTACAAAATGGATTTGTAAAATATATTGATGCACAAATTACAGCAGTGTCAAAAGATTTGGAAAGATATCCGGATCCTAAAGTTGCTCATAGCCAACATTTAAAATATTTGGCAAAATATTATTTTGATTTATGGAATAAATTAAGAGATGATTTCGTAAACAAATACGAAAAAAATCTTATCAAATACTTTAAAAAATATCAGGATTTAGGTTGTATTGAAATTACAACATCAGGTGCTACTCACGGTTTCTCACCGCTTCTTGCAACTGACAGCAACTTAAATGCTCAATTCAAGGTAGGTCAGGATACAACCGAAAGATTATTCGGCAAAAAAGCTATGGGTGCTTGGCTTCCTGAATGTGCATACCGTCAGGGTTATGAATATGTAGGAAAAGACGGTAAAAAACACTGGAGACCGGCTATTGAAGTTACTCTTCAAAACAACGATATTCACTACTTCTTTACTGATTCTCATGTAATTGAAGGTGGTAACTCAATCGGTAACAGACGTGTAATCGGTGTATACGGAAATATTGAATACATTCCGCTTCCTGACAGACCGAAAACGGGATATGATACTTATTCTGCATATTGGTTACCTGATGCACAAGTTGCAGTAATGGGCAGAAATGACAGAGCAAGTTATCAGGTTTGGTCAGCAGCTGACGGATACCCCGGTGACGGTTGCTTCAGAGAATTCCATAAACGTGATGATAAATCAGGTATGCACTACTGGAGAATTACTTCACCTACAACTGATTTAGGTGACAAAATGTTATATGATCCGGTACTTGCATTTAATAAAGTAAATGAAAACTCTGACCACTATACAACTCTTATTTACCACTTACTTAATGATTACAAAAAAGCAAACGGTAAAGAAGGGCTTGTAATGGTATCATTTGATACAGAATTATATGGTCACTGGTGGTTTGAAGGTATTGAGTTCATTAAACAGGTTATCAAGAAATTCAATCAGTACTTACCTGAAGTTGAAAGAATGACAGCAGGCGAATATGTAACTAAGTATCCTCCGAAAGAAGCTATTCAGATTCCTGAA
Source organism: uncultured bacterium (assembly GCA_902760905.1). Taxonomy (GTDB): domain Bacteria; phylum Cyanobacteriota; class Vampirovibrionia; order Gastranaerophilales; family Gastranaerophilaceae; genus CAG-196. The sequence goes on along the minus strand of CACWIL010000191.1, from coordinate 3,113 downwards.
TCATCATGGGGACAAGGCGGACACTTCTATGTATGGCAAAACCATTTAACAGAATGGATGTGGCCGATTATTCACTCTTGTGAAAAACGTATGTGCGCTATTGTTGATGCTCACGCTGAAATTCCGGAAGATAAACTTCTTCACAGAGCTCTTAATCAGTTGGCAAGAGAAAACTTGCTGCTTCAATCTTCTGACTGGCCGTTCCTGATTACAACATGGCAGGCTAAAGATTATGCAACTGACAGATTCAATGAACACGTTGACAGATTCAGCTTAATTGCAGATATGATTGAAAGCGGTAATATCGACGATGCTAAACTTAAAGAAATTGAAAGCATTGACAACTGCTTCCCTGTAATTGATTACAGAGTTTATCAGTCAATAACGGAAGGTGTAATACCTCAACAGGAGAAAAAATTAGCTCCGTTGTATAATTAATATTCAAACAAAAAAAGAAGCGGTCCGGCAAGTGCCGGACCGCTTCTTTTTGTATATATCTTGTTTACATTAGTCAGAATATTTTATTCTTCCTGTTTGATTAATTACAATCGGCTTATTCAGATGTTTTATATATTCACAAGTCAGGTATGCCTTATTAAAAGGATATTCTGTACATTTATCTTTTTCTGCCAGAACACCGAATTCTTTGCCCCAGGTCATAATAAATGAATCTGCTGCGACTTTGTATTTTTTGTCTTTGCTTGGATTATTAATATCTATTGTATGTTCAATACCGTTTTTATCAATAAAGTTCATTCCGGCAAGTTTTTTCATATTTGGATTGACTGTGTAATTTAGCCCTGAAACAGCAAGGAGTCCGGGTTTATTGCCGTGAGAGTTATAGCTTACTTCAACCGCAGTTTTAAATGCATTTACAAGTGTTTCCTCTGAAACATAAGCTATTGAGATATTATCTGCAAAAGGTGCGATTTCTTTTATATCGCTTGAATCAATTAAACCTTTTTTAAAATAATTTCTTGGACCGGCATTATTCCAGATACCAATGTCGGCATTCATTTCTTCTTTCATTGCATCGCACATAAAGTTTGCGTGCGGATTTTCTTCCAGTAATGATTTTGGTGCCGGTGGTGCATATTCTATGTAACCGACTTGTTCCGGCTCTCCCAAAATTTCGTTAAACATGTATTGGTGAACAAGATTTTTGTGATATTGGCTTGTATCACCAATGTTGTTTTGTGCCTTTTGAATGACACCGTTTTTGTTGAAGGTTAAATTCAGTTCCCCGAAGTGTTTTCCGTCTTTCCCCGCCTCAGTAATAATCACTGGTTCTCCTGTCTTTGAATAGATTAAGTTTTCGCCTTCTTCTATTCCTTTGAGAAGTTCGTGAGTATGGCCACCAATTA
>CACWIL010000191.1:0-1667 GCA_902760905.1 uncultured bacterium | reverse complement strand
TGCGGTATTTTGAGCGACTTCTTTATCCCTTGCAATACCAAGGTGTGATAGCAGGACAATTTTATTTACTCCTTGTTTTTTTAGATTATTAATTTCCTGCTGAATTAGCTCGGTTGTTTTGTCTAAATTGTGAGCTTTGCAATCCTTATGATAATCAGGATGTGTTGCTCTGTCTGTTAAATCTACCGGAGTTGTTCCTATTAATCCGATTTTTTCGCCTTTAACGTTTACAATAGTTGAAGGTTTTATAAATTCTCTTATGTCTGCTTTGTTATAATTTTCAATTTCTTTCGCAGGTTGTTTGTCTAAAGGTGTCTGTTCAATGTTAACAGCTAAAATGCTTCCGTTAAATTTTGAAGCTGTTTCTTTTAAATCACCTTGTTTTGTATCCATTTCATGATTTCCGAGTGCAGTTGCGTTTACTCCTGCAAGATTTAAAAATTTGGCAGTTGCATCGTGTACATGACGGTTCTTTTCATCGCCGATATCATTGTCACCTCCGGAAAGAATAATATCGCCTTTTATTCCGGACAGTATTCTCATCATATTATTCGTCTGTCCGTGTAAATCGTTAATATATCCGATTTTCAACACAAAAGAATCATTGTCGGGAGTTCGTTCTAATCTGTTCCCGCTCTTAAAAGAAGGTTTTGTAAGTTTGGGGGATATATTTCTACTATTAAAATTTGTAATAGCCGAGTTGAATATTTTCATTGTTGCTTCCTGTTATTCGTATTTTATTCTTCCAAGTTGGTTGATGACAATAGGTTTATTTTGGCGTTTTATATAATCACATACCATAATATCTTTGTCGTAAGGATATTTTATCAGATAATCCTTTTCTTCTGCAAGCTTATTAAAATCTGCGCCGGCAGACATTAAAAATTCATCTGTTACAATTTTGTATTTTTTATCTTCACGTGGATTATTCACATCAATGGTATGCTTAATACCTGATTTATCAGTGTATATCATATTTTTTAAAGTACCGTTTTTGGTATCTACCGTATATTCCAAACCTGAGACAGCAAATAATCCTGGCTTGCGGCTGCTCGAAGAATATGTATCTTTGATAGCTTTTTTGAATAAATCAACCATTGTTTTTTCCGAAACTTCCGCTACTGCAACATAGTCCAAAAACGGAGAAATATCTTTTATATCACTTGAGTTTATTTCACCTTCGTGGAAGAAGTTTCTTACACCACAGTTATGCCAGATTGCAATATCAGAGTCTGATTCTGCTTTCATAACATCACAAACAAAATTCGCATGAGGATTTTCTTCTGTTAAAGATTTTGGAGGTGGTGGGGCATCTTTGATATAACCTACTTTTTCAGGTTCTCCCAATAGTTTATTAAAAATATATTGATGAACTAAGTTTTTGCTGAAAAGTCCGGTTTCTCCCAAATTATTTTGAGCTTTTGTTATTCTGCCATCTTTATCAAAAGTTAAATTGAGTTTTCCGAAATAGTTACCGTCACGTCCTGCTTCTGTTAGAATTACCGGTTCTCCGGATTCTGAAAAAAGAAGATTTTTGCCTTCGGTTATGTCTTCTACCAGTTCATGCGAGTGACCGCTCAATATAACATCTATTCCGTCAGTTTCTTCTGCGACTTGTTTATCTTTCTTAAAACCTAAGTGAGAAAGTAAAACTATTTTGAGAATAT
>CACWIL010000190.1 GCA_902760905.1 uncultured bacterium | reverse complement strand
AATTTTTTGTACCAAATAATTCTCAAAATATGTGTTTTTTTCTAAAACTGACTGTTATTTTATAGCTGCGATTTGTGTTTTGTCACAAGTTTTTAATGTCATGTAATGTCTGAATCTACGCCCTTCTATATCTGTCGCCGTCAGTTTGTTCTAAGAAACCTTCTATTTCCATCATGGTTAAGGTTTTTAAAAGTTCTTCTGTGTTTATTCCTGTTGCAATTTGAAGTTCGTCAAAACCTCGTGGCTCAATTTCTATAAAACTTAAAATGGTTGAATATTCCTGAGGGAGTGTTTTATCAGCCTTTACACCTAATCCTTCTCCCTCAAGGGACGTTGAAATGTTTGATTTAACTTCCCAGCCCAAAGCATTTAGCACATCTTCGCCTGATGTTACCATGGTTGCACCGTTTTTTAGAAGCTTATAAACGCCCTCTGTATTCTTATTATTAATAGAGCCCGGAATGCACATAAGTTCTCTGCCCTGCTCTAAAGTTAAGTTAGCAGAAATCAGCGCTCCGCTTTTTAATGCAGCTTCGCCAACAACTGTTCCGTAAGACAATCCTGTAACGATTCTGTTTCGTTGCGGGAAGCGGAATTTTATCGGTTCAAAAGTCGGATAATATTCAGTAACAACAGCGCCACAGCCATGTTCAAGTTTTTCATATAAGTCTTTGTTTGAAGAAGGGTATCTGAAATCAAAACCGCTTGCAATTACACCTATTGTCTTTAGGTTATTATCAATAGCAGCCCTGTGAGAAGCGGCATCAATTCCTTCTGCAAGACCGGAAACAATGCATATATCCGTATTCTTAAAATCATTTATTATTCTTTTTACGCTGTCTTTGCCGTTTGTACTGGCTTTTCTTGAACCTACAAAAGCCACGGTTCTGTCTAAATTACAGGAAAACAAATCTCCTTTGTAATAAAGAACCATCGGAGGATTATGAATCTCCCGAAGCATTTTGGGGTACCTTTCATCATCGAATGTTATAAAATTTATTCCTCTTTTTGAAATATCTTCAAACGTTTTTTCAATATTCAGATTGTCACGAATTTTCAAAAATGTTTCTGCTTTTTTTATATTCAGTCCCTCAATGCTGCTAAAATCATTTTTAGAACAGTTGAATACACGCTCTATATCTCCAAAATATTCATAGAGCAAACGAACAAACACAGAATCCAGTTGTTCGGCAGAAGATAAGCTAATCCAATATTTGTGTTTCATAAACAAAATTTTAGCATTAAATGTTATTTATGCAAGGTAACCTTTTTGCCAAGTTTAGAAACTGCCTCATCTACCGCTATAAGAAAATCTTCTTTGGTTTTCAGCTTATCACTTATATGTACATATCCAGTCTTGAACATGCTTTGAACATATGGACGGAATAATCTTTTAAAAAATCCAAGTCCGTCTTTTAGTGGTTTTACTTCTATATGAATTGCAGAAAAATCCGGAACATCCGAGTAACATGATGTAAGTTTGATATCGCATTTCTGCCCGAGTCTGTTTAAGCCTTTTAAATTACCTCTTATATATAAATTTTTGTCTGTTGCGGAAACATTATCAAAATCCAGACCTTTAAAACTTTGTGCTCCGTTTATCTTTTGTATTTGCATAATTACTCCTTTTTATTTTTTAATCCGATTCTGCAATTTATTTTGAGGCTAAGATAAAGTTATAGTACATATTCTGGTTATAATAAAAAATATAAAAAATTTTTTTGCTAAACAGATTTATAAAATTTTACAATTTCTTTTACATTTGCTATTCAAATTAAATTTTAGTTTTTACTCTGTCTATTAATTTTTGAACATTATCTTTTTCTTCCTGCGGAATATCAAACTCAAGATAATTTTCAAAATATTCGATAGCATCTTCGTAGTCTTCTCTTGCAAGGAATAAAATTCCGACTTTTTTGTATGCAAGAAGAAATTTGTCATTTACGGCAATTGCTTTTAAATAGTTTGAAATAGCTTTATCAATCTCGTTATTAGCTTCGTAAGCTTGTGCAAGAGCATAGTACAAAAGTTCGTTATTCAGGTTCTGTTCATAAGAAAGTACGTTTTCAAAATTATCAATTGCAAGCTCGTAATCACCAAGTTCAAAGTAAACATGTCCTAAATCATAATAAGCATCATAGTTGTCAGGCTCGCCATCTAAAACTCTTTCGAGTTCTACAATTGCATCTTCCCATCTTTGATCTTCAATGTAAACCCTTGCAAGCAAATGTGCTATTGCCAAGTTGTCCTGGAGTTCATAGCTTCCTCTCTGTAAAGTTCCTACTGCTGAAGCAATATCACCTGCTTTGTAGTATAAATCAGAAAGATTAATATAAGCTTGTGCCAATTCAGGATCAAGTTCTATTGCCCGAAAATAATTTTTTTCTGCATGCTCAAAATCGCCAACACAAGAGTAAGCAACACCCATATTGTTGTATACATCTGCATTGTCCGGTTCTGTTTCAAGTACGGAACTGAAAGCATCAATAGCTTCCTTGTATTTTTTTTCGCTAAAAAGCGCCATAGCTTTTTCTATTTTTTCGGACATTACAGCTCACCGTCCTTTGTGTCTATATTATGAATAATAGTTCTTACATTACCTTCTGCGGTAAAATCTTTCGGATTCATTGTCATTCTTATTTTGTCAGCAATAATATCTTTTTCCTGCTGTACAATCTTTGAACGTCCTACAAAATAAACGAGGTTTGGTTTGTTTGTCTTTGGATCCGGGAATACGGAAACTTTTGGACCCTGAGCAAAATAATCTTCATACCATATTTTTACGTGTCCGCTTCCTATGTAGGAGTTTTGCTTTTTTTGATATTGCTGGTAATCAGAGTGAATTGTGAGCTTTTTACCGTCTTCAGATATAGCAATTGTTTTTGTATTACCTTCAACGCTCATTTCATCAGTTATTGCATTATATACAAAATGGTGTCCTTCTGATTCATTTTGTTCCTGTTTAACTCTGGCATTACCAAATAAATCTATTTTCTTTACTCCACCCTTTTCATCTGCAATAATAACAGCTTTGTCGGAATAAGTATCAATATCTTTATATTTCATTGTTACAGAACCGGTTGCAACCATAACGCTGCTGTTTGTGTCGTATTCCTGAGTATCTGCATTTATAATAATTATAGGGGTATTCCCTTCTGTGATTACTGATTGTGTTTCTCCTTCTGCTCTTACAATTTTGTTGATTAAAGATACCTGTAAAATATTTGATTTAACTTCACGTTTTTTGTTGCCGTTAATCTCTACCGCAAAAGGCTTGTTGTAAAAAGTTGCAGTATCAAGCTTGTTATTACGTCTGACGGTTACATCCGCACTGTCACTCTGAACGGTCAAATTATCCAGTTTAACTTTTACGTCACCGTTAAGCTTAATTTTGTGTTCGTTATCAGAAAATACCTGAGTTCTTGACTCTATTACCAAATCTGAAGCGATTACTCCTATGCCTATAATTTTTCCGGTAATTTTAAACTTATCGTATCCTGCTCCTATTATGCATTTTTCCGCTGTAGATATGAGTTCATCGCCTTTTTTAATTATGACATGCCCATCTGCAATTGTTTCTTTGTCGCTTCCGGACCAGGTTAACTTATCAGTTTTTAATGATATTCCGTCTTTCAAGACAATGTATGTATTATCAAACAGTGTAATAACACCTGAATTTTCGTCATAAGTTCCTTTTGATGACTGAAAACTCATTGAAACTTCATTATCTTTATAAAAGTTGCCGATTACGTTGTTAAGAGTGGCAATACTGTGGTCGTTGCTGTAATGCCCGGTTTCTCCGTATATTTCAAAGTATTTTGTTTCTTCTTTTGTTTCCGTAATGATAATACCTATTGCATCAACTTTTTGCTCATTTTCTTTGTTTTTAAGCTGCGCACGGTTGAAGTTTGAGGTTATAACTCCTGCAGAAATAAAAGCCCATAACATAACAAGAATAACGGCTAATATAGATATAATATAAACGCGTTTTTTCTTATCAAAGCTTTTATATTTCTCAAAGATTCTGTTTAGAAAATTTTTAAATTTTTTCATAAAAATATTTTACCACATAATTTATACAATAACCCATTTGTGTAAATTTATGTATATTTAAACTAAATGTTAAATAATGATTAATTTTCTTTGATTTTTTTAAAATAACATTAAAATAATAATAGTGATAAGGGGTAAATGTAAATTTACCTTATCACCTACTTTCTTCTTTCAGGAAGAAAGACAGCATACGGAGTTAAAAATATGATTAATTTTGAAAAATTTACAAACTATTCTCAGGAAATTATTTTTGCGGCAAATGCCAAAAAAGATTTTTACAAAAATACGGAAGTTCAGCCGGAACACATTATTATGGCTATGATTGAGGATAAAGGAATCTCTAAAGATTATCTGGAAGAACTGAAACTTTTAAATCAGGATTTTATTAATGCTATTGTTGCTAAGATAAAAGAGTTCCCGACAATTTCAGGTGCGCCAAGCGGTCAGCAGGTATTTTTGTCACGTGATACGAATGCTCTTTTAGAGATTGCAACCCAGGAAGCTCAAAATCTGAAAGACGAGTTTATCGGAATTGAATGTATTTTGATTGGTATGACAAAATTAGAAGGTTCAAACATAAAAGAACTTTTGAAGAAACACAGAGTTGATACAAACTCAGTTCTTAACGCAATGAAAAAAATAAGAGGTAATAAAAAAGTGGATACTAAAAACGCAGAAGAAAATATGAAAGCTTTGGAAAAATATTCAACAGATTTAACAGAACGTGCCCGTAAGGGTAAATTAGACCCTGTAATAGGCAGAGATGAAGAAGTCAGAAGAATAATCCAGGTTTTAAACAGAAGAACAAAAAACAACCCTGTTTTAATAGGAGAGCCTGGGGTTGGTAAAACAGCTATTGTAGAAGGTTTGGCTCAGAGAATTATTCGTGGAGATGTTCCGGAAAGTCTTAAAGAAGTAAAACTAATCTCTCTTGATTTGGGCGCACTTGTTGCAGGCGCAAAGTTCAGAGGCGAGTTTGAAGAAAGACTTAAAGCTGTTCTTAAAGAGGTTCAGGAATCAAACGGTGAGATTGTTATGTTCATAGATGAACTTCACACCGTAGTCGGAGCTGGTGCAACAGAAGGCTCTATGGACGCAGGCAATCTTCTTAAACCGATGCTTGCAAGAGGCGAACTCAGAACAATCGGTGCAACTACCGTAAATGAATACCGTAAATATATCGAAAAAGACCCGGCTCTTGAAAGACGTTTTCAGCCCGTTTTGGTTGATGAACCGTCTGTTGAAGATACAATATCAATTCTAAGAGGTCTTAAAGGCAAGTACGAAGTTCACCACGGTGTCCGTATCTTAGACAGCGCACTTATTGCGGCCGCTCAATTATCTGACAGATATATTACAGACAGATTTTTGCCAGATAAAGCTATCGACCTTATTGATGAAGCGGCTTCAGCTTTGCGTATAGAAATTGACTCTATGCCTGAAGAAATTGATGTTATGATGAGGCAAAAAATACAACTGGAAATAGAAAGAGAAGCCCTGAAAAAAGAAACTTCGCCTGAAAGTATTGCTAAAATTGATAAATTAACCGCTGAGATTGATGAACTTAACGGCAAAATTGATACACTAAAGGCTCAGTGGGAAGTTGAAAAAAATACTATAACAGGTGAAGCCGGTATCAAAGAAGAAATTGATAAGGTTAAAACAAAAATTGCGGAAGCTGAACGTAACACTGATTTGCAAACAGCTGCAGAACTTAAATAGTTTAATACAGTAAATACTTTGCAAAAGGGCTGTCGCCAAGGCAGCCCTTTTTTTGAAAAACAGAAAAAAAGAGGGGTTCCAATGGCTAAAACATTATTGGAAATGAAAAATATTACCAAGTTGTTTCCCGGAGTAAAGGCACTTGATAACGTAAACCTTACCGTAGAAGAAGGTGAGATTCACGCAATCTGTGGTGAAAACGGAGCCGGAAAATCAACTTTGATGAATGTTCTGAGCGGTATTTATCCATATGGAACATATACCGGCGACATTGTTTACGACGGCGAAGTTTGTAAATTTCAGACAATCAGGGACAGCGAAGCTAAAGGTATTGTAATCATTCATCAGGAGCTCGCACTCGTTCCTCTTCTCACAATCGGTGAGAATATGTTCCTCGGAAATGAAAGAGGAAGCAAAGCAAAAATCAACTGGTCAGAGACCTTTGATAAAGCTGATGAACTTTTAAGAATGGTAGGTCTTAAAGATTCATCTAAAACCTTAATTAAGGATATTGGTGTAGGTAAACAGCAGCTTGTAGAAATTGCAAAAGCACTTGGAAAGAACGTAAGACTTCTTATCCTTGATGAGCCTACAGCATCTTTGAACGACACAGAAGCTAAGCATCTGCTTGACCTTCTCCTTGAGTTCAAGAAACAGGGAATGACTTCAATCATCATTTCACATAAATTGAATGAAGTTTCTTACGTTGCAG
>CACWIL010000189.1 GCA_902760905.1 uncultured bacterium | reverse complement strand
ATTTGTCCCTTTGACATGGTTATCGGCATATTTCTGCAAAACTTTAGGGTTTTGGGGCGTTTTTTCTAAAATTGTTACATTTCGTTACATTTATGGCATAAAATAATCAGATGTTAATAATATTAATAATCTTCCCTGCCCCTTGATTTTAAATATTCTCTGATTTGGTTAAGTGAAAACTGGATAATACGTGTAATTCTAGAAGGTGACAAGCCTATCATATTAGCTATATCTTTAGCTTGCATATTTCTGTAAAAACGATACTCAACAACAGTTCTTTCTTTTTGGGGTAATTTTGCAATGGCTTGCTTAATAAGTTTACTCATTTCAATAATTTCTGCCTGCTCATCAGGCATAGCTGAAGGATCTTTCAAAAAATCAAAAGGTGAAGCATTATCAGTAGCAGCCGCTGCTAATCCGTCAATTGATAAAATTGTTTCATAAACTGCCTCTCGAACTTTTGTCGGTGAAATCGAAAAGCCCATATCATCGCCTGTACTGTCTTCTGCCGTATTTTGTTCAGCTGAATATTCTTCATTTTCTTCAGTGTCACCCTCTTGTTTATGTTTTAATGTATACCATTTATATCTGTGTCGGAGTTCATTTCTTATAGCCCATTTAACTGCAGTGCCAATATAAGCTTCATTATATCTGGCAAGTTGTTCTTCTGTTTTATCCTTAATTAAAGTCTGCACAGCTATAATACCTATACTAACCAGCTCTTCGTATTCTATCATATGGTTAGGTATACGCCTCTGCTCTACTCTTGCAATTTTCTGTACAATACTTACGTATTGATTAATTAAAGTTTTAGTATCCATCTTCACTTATTAAACTAACCTTATTCTATATTACCTTGATTTTGAATATTTTTCAAGATTTTAGAATACATTATATAAATGAAATTTGTAAATTGTTATAAGTTATTTTTGTTTTTAAGTCCATAAACAAATAATAAGATTTCAGCTACAGCTTTATACAGTTCAGGGGGGATTTGCTGATTAATATCCACCATTCTGAACAATGCACGGGCAACCGGCGGATTATCTATTACAGGAACGTTATGTTGAACTGCAATATCAATAATTTTTTTTGCTATAAGCTCTGTCCCTTTTGCTGTTACCGTAGGAGATTGCATTGTTTCGGCATCATATTTTAATGCACATGCAACGTGGGTAGGATTTCTTACAACAAAATCTGCTTCCGGAACAGAGTCCATAGCACCCTGCTGAAGCATTTGCATACGGCGCTGTCTGAGTGCTGCCTTTACATGAGGGTCGCCTTCTGAGTTTTTATACTCATCTTTTATCTCTTTAAAAGACATTTTTTGGTCTTTTAAGAATTTCCATTTTGTTAAACCATAGTCTGCAGCTGCAATTATTATAAATGCTATACAGGCTTTATATATAAACTCAACAATTAATTTGCCGAATTCTATCATTACGGCAAAATGATTATCAATTGCAGCAAGCATCAAAATACTTTCAAGGTGAGCTTGATATACAGACCAACCGACAATACCTAATATTGCAACTTTTAAGATATTTTTGAATAGTTCAAATAATGTTTTAACCTGAAATAAATTCTTAAAATACTTTGTCGGATTTAGCTTATCAAGTTTTGGAACAAGTGGTGCAGTTGCAACAAGCGGACCAACTTGCATAAAATCTCCAAGTATTGCAATAAAAGCCGCAACGAAAAGAATTGAACCGATAATAACAATAGAAGGGATTAGTGAATTTGTTAAAATATAAGTTATTCCGATATTATCTATATGTTGATTTGGGATTTGTTCATATAGAGTTTTAAATAGTCCTACTATCATTCGCCATATAACCGGAGCCATAAGGTTGATAAATGTAAACATAACAAGAAGTGAAAGTGCAGTTGATACATCTTTTGATTTTACAACCTGACCTTCTTTTCTCGCTCTCTCAAGCTTTTGAGGAGTGGCATCAAACTGTTTGTCTTCATCTCCCATTTGCGATTCCTGTTTGTTGGACTAAGTATATAATAACATAAAAGTTTTAATTATTTTTAACAAAAAATCCAAAAACTGTTATTATGATATAATTATAAATGGAGTGATTAAATATGCAAAAAACTTTATACAAAATAATCTGTATAATAATCCCACTGGCAGGTATTTATATCGGATATTTCTTATATAATGAGCATTATATGTCCAGGTGGTATTCTATATATACATTCATAATAGGTTTTTTATTTGGCTTGATTTTTACCATGATTGCATCCTGGACTCACAATATGACAATAAATACGTATAAACGAAAGCTTGAAAAAGAGTCTGTTACATCTGAAGAAAGCTCTGCAAAGGTAAAAGTTTTAGAGTCTAAAATTGAAGTGCTTGAAAAAGCACTGGAAAATGCTTTAAAAAAATAATAGTTTTGTTATGCAAGTATTTCCATTACTGATTTAAGATTAGCATCTGTTTCACCATATTCTGCATTTTCAAATTTATTTAGTTTTAGAAATTCTTTTAAAACTCCTTTGTATTTATTTGAGATTTTGGCATATTGATCATTTCCGCATATATATTTGAACCTTCCGGATTTATCGTTGCCAACTATACATATTTGCGGGTAACCTTTGTTATCAATAAATATATGAAAGTCTTTTCCCATAAAATCGTTTGATAATGCTTTTGGGTTTCTTGTACACCAATTACTTCTTTGTGACAAAATAGAAATCAATTCTTTTGTTTTATTAAATATTCCTGGCTGTCTTGCTGCAGTAACATTATCAGGAAGTTTTACGCTGTACCAAGTTCCTGTTATACCATCTACTGACATTGTATCTGTTCTTAGCCCGTTAAGAGAATGAAATTGTTGATACAATTTAAAATATGTTTTTTTAAATGATGAGCCTGCTTTTTTTACCTCATAAATGGCATCTTCAAGTACATTTAAATTTATAACAGGCGGCAATTGTAAATTATCAGGTTTTAAATCAGAGACAACAGAACGTAATATTTTAAGTTTTAAAAACGGATTACTTTCACAAAAACTGTTATTGTTTATTAAATCAGCCCAAACCTGAACAATTTCATTTCTGTCGCGCTCAACTGCTTCTGTGGTTAATTTAGATGAAACATAATTCTTATTTCTGATTTCGTTAAATTTATTAGCTGCCCATTCATTTAGTTTTTTTGAATCACCCCAAATATCATGAGTTAATTCAGCTCGGTATGCTTCTATAATATCTCTCTCAGCACCCGCAGGTATATTTTGCATTGAACGCAGACCTGTGAGCTTTGTATATCGTGGTATTATGGTTAATAGACTTAATCCCGCTTTACTCATAATAATTCCTTACTTATTATCTATTTAAAGTATTTTTTCTTTAATAAATTGCTAAATTATGTAATTTATTGTAAAATTATCTTAACATGGGGTTAATTAAATATGCCTCAAGCTAATCTTATGTAAGGAGAGATTATATGACAGAAGAGATTAAAAAAATAGTTGATTATGTTCCGACTGTTATAGAACAATCGTCAAGAGGTGAAAAATCCTTTGATATTTTTTCAAGACTTTTAAGAGAAAGAATTAT
>CACWIL010000188.1 GCA_902760905.1 uncultured bacterium | reverse complement strand
TCGATTTAGGCTACGTGCTATCCCGCACCTAGCCTAAATCTCACACACCTACGGTCGGATTTGAAAAAGTCGAAAAATTGTCATTTTTCAGACTTTTTCAAATCCTCTTTTTGTAAATTTTTGTAACAATATGTTCTAAAACCCTAAAGTTTTATAAAAAAATGCCGATATATATAATACAAACAAAGGGTTAAGGACAATGGCAGAATCGTTTAATTTACAAAGAGTATTAGCTGAACAAAATCAATATTTAAAACGCCAATATACCGCCGGTGAAAATGGCGAAGCTAATATGGCAATGCGTGAGATTGAGAATGCAAAAAAAGCTGTAGAATCAGAAAAAGGGTTCTTGAATCTTACATTGCATCAAAAAATTCAGGATATTATGATACCTGAACGTGTAGTAAAAGAGCTTTCCGATGTTGCAGTAAAAACTCTTACCGGTACAGTTCAACCATTCTTGGATTGGCTTGAGCAGAATGAAGTTTATTATACTGAGAATTTATTTAATACTGCAATACAAGCTGATGCTAAGCAATTATTTTATACAAAACATGCTCTTTCAAAAGAATCAGAAGAAGGTAAAGTTGGCCAGCAATTTTACGCAAGTTATTAAAAAGAATTTTCTCTTTTTCTCTTTTCCCAAAATAAAAAATCCGCCTTTTCGGGCGGATTTTATTTTGTTTAACAAAATTAGTTAAATTATAAAGCAGCTTTAGCTGTTTCAACAATAAGAGCAAATGCTTCTTTATCATTAACTGCAAGGTCAGCAAGCATTTTTCTGTTAACTAAGATGTTAGCTTTTTTGCAGGCATTAACAAATCTTGAATAGCTCATTCCTTGTTCTCTGACTGCTGCATTAATTCTAACAATCCAGAGTCTTCTCATGTTACGTTTAGTAGCACGTCTGTCTCTGTAAGCATATTTAAGAGCTTTCATAACAGCGATGTTAGCTACCTTAAATATTCTGCTTCTTGCACCTTTAAAGCCTTTAGCAAGCTTTAATATTTTTTTGTGTCTGTTACGACATACATTTCCACGTCTAATTCTCATCTTTCAACACTCCTATCTTGCATACTTCTTGTAAGGTAACTCTTTTGAAACTAAATCTACATGAGTTTCAGAAACCGCAATATCTCCAAAGATTTTACGTTTTCTTCCTTCAGATTTGTGTTGAAGAAGGTGTCCGATACCTGCATGTCTTCTTGTAATTTTACCTGTGCCGGTAACTTTGTATCTTTTAGCTGCCGCACGGTGTGTTTTTAATTTTGGCATTTTTTTCTCCTTTCGGGCGGGGTAAATATTTTGGGCTGAAAGATTTAACTTTCAAATTATTTACACCACTTTTTTGCCCTTTTTGTACTACATTGTCCGAGCAAGGCATACCACAGCACTATACTTCGGCTTAATTATATTTAAAAACAAAGGTGGTTTTATGTCAACAGGAGTTGATATATACCTTAGAATTCTTTACATTTAACATAATTAATGCTATTTTTAATAAATAAAATAAGGAGTGTTTATTATGGATACAAAAGCTTTGTTTAAAATAGGGTATGGTTTATATGTATTAACAGCAAATGACGGAGCTAAAGACAACGGCTGTATTATAAATACTGTTATGCAGGTAACTTCTAACCCCTGCCAAATTGCTATTGCTGTTAATAAAATGAACTATACAAACCAGATGATACAGGCGACAAAAAAATTCAACGTTTCTGTTCTTTCAGAAAATGCAAAATTTGATACATTTAAACATTTTGGGTTTCAATCCGGAAAAGATGTAAACAAATTTGAAAATTATTCTGATGCAAAACGTTCTCCAAATGGGCTTTTGTACGTAACTAAAGACACAAATGCTTTTATGTCAGCGTATGTAAAACAGGAATTTGATCTTGGGACGCACACAATGTTTATAGCGCAGCTTGTAGCTGCAGAAGTATTATCAGAAGTCCCGACAGCCAGTTATGACTATTATCAAAAAAATATAAAACCAAAACCGGAACAGCCGAAAAAAACAGGCTGGAGATGCAAGATATGCGGATATGTGTATGAAGGTGAAGAACTACCCGCTGATTTTATTTGCCCCTGGTGTAAACATGGCGTTGAAGATTTTGAAAAAATATAAATTTTAAATTGTATATAACATAAAACAAGGTGTGGATTTATCCACACCTTGTTTGACTTTAGCTATTATAAAATTCTTGGATTTTTCTTAATAATATTCCTGTATTAAGTGTAAATCTGTAGTCATCAGTGTTATTATATGCATCATCAAAATTTATACCGCAGAAGTTATCTCCATGAAATGCGTTTTCATCAAAACCGCCAAAATCGCTATAATATTTATCTTGGTTTAACCAGTATTGGAAACTTTCTGACGATACATTTGTTGTCGTTCCATCTGAATTATATCTTGTATAACTTACAGATTTTGTCACAGCTTCATATTTATAGCTATCAGGATCAACTCTGTCGATAGCATCTAATATTCCTGAATAGTAGCTTTTTACCGTTTTTATTGCATTTTGTAATTTGTAATTATCAAACTTGTTTGTCTTACTTAATAGTTCATAAAGGTCATTAAGTACTTGTTCTAATTTTTGTTTTGCTTTTCCTTTCGGATTATCCCAGTCTTTTACCCAATCTCCTGTTAAATCAATTGCATTTAGACCGGTATTATTAGCCATATCGGATATAGAATGACCGTTATATTTTTCATCTATTGTTGATAAGTCTGCTTTATCTTCGATGGTTATGGTTATTGGTTTTGATGAACCAAGAACTTTTCCGTCTTTAGTCATAACCGAAATTGTTACGTTTCTAAATACTCCTATGGTATTACCTGTAACGGTAACTTTTCCTGAACTATCAACGCTAATATTACCACCACCGTTTTCTACTTTATATGTCAATTCATCTGTAGAATATTTATTAGTGCTTTTCGGAAGTTGTATAATTTTTGTATTGCCTTTTGTGATTGTAATATCTGTTATGTTGTTAAAGAAATTATCCGGTAGTTTGCTTTCAATCTCATCAATTTTTGCTTTTAACTCATCATGTGTTGCTTTAATCTTTCCTACTGTTTCTAGTTTAAGTATTCCGTTCATAATAGAAGTAGGATCAGTTGCTTTAATATTTAATACAGTTTTTATAGCAGCTGCAATTTCTGTATTATTTTTATCAAGTCCTGCAATGTATTGATTTAATTGGTTTTGTGCATCCTGTACTGCTTTTTCTGCTGCTTCTATTTTAGCTATCATCTCTTTGTACTCATCTGTATCTACCACTTTTGATAAGTCCAGAGATTCAAGTGACTTGAACTCACTTGCACTTTTATCTTCCAGGAATGTTTCCAAATATTCTTTGATTGTAGCTTTTATTTCCTTTTCATATTTTTTAGTATCAACATTAGGATTATTGTCTGCAATATTTTTCAATATTGTATCTGTCAAAGTATTTATTAATGATGCTTTCTGAAGATCATTGAGATATCCGTCCGGGTCATAGCCATATTGTGCAAGCAAGTTTGTTGATGTTTTGCTGTTTGTATTTGCTGTATCGATATATGCTGAAACAATATTTTTGATTTCACTTATT
>CACWIL010000187.1 GCA_902760905.1 uncultured bacterium | reverse complement strand
CTTCAAACATTTGATGATGATTATATATTTCACGGAAGTAACAGTGATGCCTACAAAATGATAGGGAATGCTGTTCCCCCTAAATTTGCAAAAGTTCTTGCACAGGCTATATACAAAATTCTAGAAGATTAAAAAAATAAGTAGGAACACTATGGCTTATACTGCTAAAGATGCTATCCAAACATTTGATAGATATTTACAAAACATAAATATCAATAAGGTCGAAATTGAAGGAACTAAAAAAAGAGGTTATTACGTTACAACAAGTTCCAATGATAGTTTTGTTTATTTTATCTATCCATTAGTACACAAACAAGACGGAACAAAAAATTACTTTGACACTCGAGATAGTGGGGCTGCTGAAAGAGCTGTCGCATGGGAGTACGCTATAGAACATAATTGTAGATATTACTGTTTTGGCGTTAATGAACAAGTAGACAAGTATAAAAATTTTATATTTAGCCTTGAATGCCATGAAAAATATATAGAACAATTATCAGGGACAGAAAAAGGAAATAGAATTGATAACGGTCCAGGTAATCAGATTATAATTCCTAACGACTTTATTCCATCAAAAAAATTTGAAAGAATCCAAAATAAGTTAGGTGTCTATATATCTGTTATTAGGATTGATTTTCTTCCTGATTATATCGAATTTTATGATAATCGTCCGTATTTGAATTTAAATCCTGCCATGCAACCTATTCATGATAATGGAATTGACAATTATCCTATCAGCTTTAATACAAATATAAAATGCAGTTTATCCCGTAACAGAATTGTTTTTGGTGCTCCTGGTACGGGTAAAAGTTTCTTAGTTAACGATGAATTGAAAAATTTGTTGAAAGAATTTAGTGTTGATGAAAATAATTACGAACGTGTTACCTTCCATCCAGATTACTCGTATGCCAATTTTGTAGGTACGTATAAACCTGTTATGGTTGAAAATGATTCTTGTTGCGATATGGATGATGATGAAAAAAATGTTATTAAGGTACTGCATGATAAGGAAAAATCTGCTCAAGAACAGTATGATATTCTAAAAAGTAATCCGAGCATTGGGAATTCGGTAGTCCCTATACTTGTAAGTCTTTGCAATGAAGGGTCTTTTCAGACTAGTTCTTCTGATGGTCAAAATGCAGATTATAGAACGCAAATTAATCATGGTGTAAGTCTTCGAAAATACGTACAATTGAAAACATCAGAACCAAAATCATCAGAAATTTCCTATGAGTACGTTCCTGGCCCTTTTATGCGTATGTATGTCAAGGCTCTTAGAAATGCACAAAATGTAGCAAAGGGAACAGAGAAGCCACGTCCATTCTTGCTGATTATCGAAGAGATCAATCGTGCCAATGTAGCCGCTGTTTTCGGTGATGTCTTTCAATTGCTTGACCGTAAGAACAATGTGAGCGAATACCCGATTCAAGCGTCTGAGGATATCAAAAAATATTTAGCCAAAAAACTTGGTGGATGTCCTAATCATTACGCAAAAATCAGAATTCCAGATAATCTGTTCATATGGGCAACTATGAACAGTGCCGATCAAGGGGTATTCCCTATGGACACTGCTTTCAAGAGAAGGTGGGATTTTACATATCTTGGCATTGATGATAATGATAAAGAAATTCAAGGTAAGTATGTTCAGATCGGTAGTGAGAAACAGTGGGTTATTGAATGGAACACTCTGCGCCAGGCTATAAATAAATTCCTTGCGGATGAGAAAATCAATGAAGACAAACAATTAGGACCTTATTTCATAGCAAAAGATATTGTTGTTCCGGCTAATGGTGGCAATGTGATAGACAGAGACCTATTCAATGATGTTTTTAAACATAAAGTACTAATGTACTTATTTGATGATGCCGCAAAACAAAAAAGAAGTAAACTATTCGAAGGGATTCCTACAGAATCGTCAAGGTATTCCAAAATATGTGAAGCTTTTGAAAAAAAAGGAATAGAAATATTTCATTCGAGTATTCGTGAAATGGTAACGACTCTCGATCGCTTACCTAATGAAAAAGATCCTGAACTCGTAAGAGGAGTGGATGACATAAAATATAAAGATGATTTAGAGAATTCAGAGGGTTAAGATGCATGATAAAACCTCGATATCATCATCGTTCGTAAAAGAGCAGAAACGATATTCGTTGCATCAAATTGAATCGGTTATTAAGTGTCCTCCGGAGAAGACTGTTCACGTCATCCGAAAACTAAAAGAATATGGAGTTATTAAGGTCGTTAAGTCAACGGAGCAGCAAAAGGATCTTTCAGACCTTTCTGATAACGATATAGTTATTGCAGATGTAGAAAGTGGTGATAATGAATATCTGTATGTATTTACGTTTGTTGGCGTTATCGTAGTTGCCGGCTGTGTATTGAAATGCTATCCGAAATATCTGCCTAATAACGTTCAACCTCTTGTTGAACTTAAACAGATACTAAAGGTTTTAGAAAAATATCCAGCTAAAGAACAAGTAATCAGAATGTTTAATGAAGGCAATGGTAGTAGTTCGTTTAACCAACTTGCTATTATGCTTTTTCTTATTCATGACTTTTTTGAAAACGGAGTATACACCAATACAGAGGATATCATTGAAAATAACGGTTCTGGAGAGATTTTGTGGGAAAAAACCATTAATGAGACATTTACATTAATTTCTCGCAACAAACCATATTATCCGGATCTGCTTACGAGAAAACGAATCACTAATGATTATGATTATTTCAAGCGGTTACATGAATGCATTTTGACAAAAGTCTCAAAAGAACTTAAAAGAGCTGAACTTTTGGATTTGTTCGAGATAACCGACATTGATTTAACTGATGAAGAAATTGATGAGTTCGGGGACAAAGAATACATCTTATATAGAATTGAAAATGAACTGAACATTCAGTTTAATACTAGAAAGCAACTTGTGCTGAAAACAATCTATGCATACATTGATTTTAGCGGTAGCCTATACGACACGGATTGCCTATCCCTTTTTGGTACCAATAGTTTTAACCTTGTATGGGAAAAAGTGTGTGCCAAAATACTAGACAATCAGTTGGAAAAGCCTCTGTCAACGTTGAACCTTCCTGTTCCGATACAAAAAGATGATCCATTAGCAGGTAAAAATTTGAAAGATCTGATAGAAAAACCTAAATGGTCAGTTGCTGATAAGGAAGCAGAAGATACGCTCATTCCTGATTTAATAACAATATCTGGAGGACAGTTCATTATCTTTGATGCCAAGTATTACACACCTACCTTTGCACTTGGAAAACCTCCAAAGAGCCAACCTGGAATTGAATCCGTAACAAAACAGTATCTGTATCAGTTGGCTTATCAAGATTTTATATCAATGCACGGATTCTCCCAAGAAAATGTAAAAAACTGTTTTCTTATGCCAACTGCAAAAGGTGTCGTGGAGAATATGGGGACTGTTTCAATGAAGATGTTTGACAAGTTCGGACTTCAGAATATCAAAGTCAGATACATCCCGGCCTCAGTGGCATATGATTATTACTTATCTGACAAAATAATTAATATTGCTGAGTTGCAATTGCAAGAATCAAAGTGAGCATTAAGATGAATTTAGCAACCATTATCAGAAATTTTAATACAACTCCTTTTTTATTTTT
>CACWIL010000186.1 GCA_902760905.1 uncultured bacterium | reverse complement strand
TTATAAATTGTTTAAGATTCTGATTTGAGATTACCATTTTTTGCCATTTTACTTGTCCTAAAATTGTGAGAATAATTACTAATGAAATATAGAAACAAAAGATAAAAATAATATAATCTTTGGCAGCTAGAGAATGAAACAATAAACCTAACGGTAATAACAAACAGAATACTGTCTTCGCCACCTGTGGGGTCAGGCTTTTCGGGGTTCCGTCTTTCGGCTCCATTTCTTCGGAACTGCCTTTTCAGGGCAGCCCCTACAATCCCTAATGCAAATATGGTATAATAAAATATATACTGGTGATAAATAAAGAGTTAAAAAAATGTTAATAAGACAAGCCGAAGAAAAAGATGTTATGGATATAAAGGATTTGTATTTCAATTTCCTTACAAAATATCCGCCGAAAGAAGAACAGGACATTGAAGCCTGGAAACAGCTCATCAATGAAATCAATAAAAGTGAAAGATTATTTCTCCTTGTTGTTGAGGAAGATAATCACGTCGTTTCAACTGTACAGCTTGGAATTATACCGAGCCTTACTCATAACATGCGATCCTTTGCTGTTGTAGAAAATGTAGTAACCCACGAGAATTATCGTAAAAAGGGTTTTGCGTCTATGCTTTTGCAGGAAGCAATTAAAATCGCACAGGACAAGAATTGTTATAAAATCTTTTTGGAAACAGGATCAAACCGCGAAAGTACATTAAACTTTTATAAAGAAAACGGTTTTGAAATTGATACAAAACATTCGTTCCTCAAGAAGCTCTAAAAGCAAGGGAGAAAACTATGTCAAAAATGTTCGATGTGTATCAAAACTTTTCAGACTTATATGATGAATTAGTAAATCATGAAGATTACGAAAGTAATCTTTATAAGTTTCTGAGCAGCAAAATCCAATGGGAAAATAAAGTTGTCGGCGAATTTGGAATTGGAACCGGGCGGGTTACAAAGAACTACATAGACAAGGCACAGAAGCTTTATGCGTATGATAATTCGCAGCATATGATTGATAAGGCAAAAGAAAACTTATCAAAGTGGGCGGATAAAATAGAATATGAAGTTCTTGATAACAGTAAAATCAATTCTATTGAAAATACATTTGACGTAATAATTGAAGGCTGGAGTTTCGGGCATCTGGTTGTTCAGGATGATGTAAATCGAAATCAGACTATTCAGTACCTTATCAGCGAAACTAAAAAACGTGCAAAGGAAATCATCTTCATTGAAACATTGGGAACGAATGTAGAACTTCCAAATCCACCTGGAGAAAAGCTTTCGCAATTTTATCATGCACTTGTTGAGGCTGGCTTTAAGGAGCACATAATTCAAACTGATTATAAATTCAGCAATTGCGAAGAAGCAGGAAATATAATGGGCGCCTTTTTTGGTGACTCAATGAAAAATGATATCATTCAAAAACAATTAAATGTAATAAAAGAATTTACAGGAATATGGATTTATAGGGAGGCATATTAATGAAAAAAATCAGCATCATCATTTTGTTTGCAATATTTTTCATAGGCTGTAGTTCAAATGATTATAAGCAGAATAGCATCCCGATGTCTGAATTAAATAATATTCCAGACAAGGTTATTTTGAATATTGAACCGCAATACCAGACCACTAACTATACTTGTGCAACAGTATCCCTTGGAATGGCAATAAAGTATGTAACAAATGATCAGATTGTCTTATCAGAAGAAGATGTCTGGAATACAACTGGCACAACAATTAAAGCGGCTCGAAAATACACATCAAAATCCGGTTATCCTGAACATACGACCAGATCCAAATCAGAATTATACTCATGCACTTCTGGCTGTTGGATATGATAAAGATAATCAGACTATTTACATAAATGATCCAAGTAATATTGTAACAGAATTTTCTTATGAAGAATTAAATAAAAGATGGAATGCCTGGCTATATCGACCAAGATTTCATTCAGAACAAAGCGGATTTATTTTGATAAAGGAATAGAGGATAATGAATTACATAATCGAAACAGAACGGCTAAAACTTCGCGAACTTACTTTGGATGATACGGACAAACTTGCTCTTGTGCTTTCGGATCCACAATCAATGAGATTTTATCCTCATCCTTTTTCAAGGGAAGAAGTTGAGAACTGGATAAAATGGAATATTGATAATTACAAAAAATACGGCTTTGGACTCTGGGCTGTAATTGAAAAAGAATCAGACGAATTCATCGGCGACTGTGGAATCACAATGCAGCAGGTGGAAAATGATTTATTCCCCGAGATTGGATATCACTTAAGAAAAGAATTCCGCGGAAAAGGATATGCAACCGAAGCCGCCCGTGCCTGTTCTGATTATGCAAAGAGCAGGGGAGTGAAACAGATTATTTCCTATATGAAGTCTGATAATCTTCCATCCCGCCATGTTGCTGAGCGAAATGGAATGACCTATGTAAAATCTTTTACTAAGACTGTAATGGGAAAAGTTGTTGAAGACGAAGTTCTTTATATGAAAACATTATAGGTGGCTTAGAATGGAAAACTGGGATGATAAGTTTGATTATTTAAAACTGACACGCTCTCTTTATCTGAATATTGACTATCTTCAGTTTCTTATTGAAAAGGTCTGGAAGATTACGAAGAAAGTTGATGTGATAGATTTTGGCTGTGGTTACGGATATCTTGGGCTAGTGCTGATGTCATTGCTACCGAACGGTAGTTCCTACACTGGAGTTGATATTTCTGAAGAACTAATCAATAAAGGAAAAGAGATTTTTAAGGAACTCCCGTTTAATCATAAGTTTATTCTTTCATCAGCAAACAACGTTCCAGAAAAAGATGATACTTTTGACATCGCAATTTGTAATAGCGTTCTGATGCACATTCCTGAGCCCGATGCTGTGCTGGCAGAAATGAAACGCATCACAAAAAATGACGGTATGATTATTACCTGCGAATCAAACTGGAATGCGGTAAACGCCCTTCTTTATATCGATGGCATTAAAAAGAGTAAAATCACAGACCTTGGTTTTCTGCAAATCCTGTTTGAACGCATTCATGAAAAAACAAAAACAGATGGAAATATCGGAATGAAAATGCCTGTCATCATGGCACGGAATAATATCAAAAATATTCAGGCCCGCATCAGTGACAGCGTTCGGATTATTCTCGCAGATGAAAAAAATGAAGATCAGGATTCTATTTACACCTCATTACAATCTGATGGTTTTGGAGAGGAACTTAGCGATGAACAAAAATCAAAGAAAATAAATTGGTTTATGGAACTCGGATTTTCGGAAGAAGAAGCAACCAAATATCTTGAAAAAGAAATCAAACTGAACGAAATCTTCAGAAACCGCGACGAGTTGAATCTGGTTTATGCTGCTGCCATGACTTTCTGTTTTGGTTATGTAAGTAAGTGAGATTAGTGATGGATTTACAAATCAGAAAAGCAATTCCCGAAGATGCAGAAATCCTCATAAAAATTTACAACGATGCATTTTATGAAGATTGTGTTCGCTATGGAGTGTGTCCCGCGTATGGCCGCTCGGTTGAAGAAATGAAAAAATCAATCATCGAAATTTCAAAATATATTGCGTATCATGATTCGACACCGATTGGCGTTATTTCGGTAAAAGATGAAGGAGATGGAGTTTATTATATCGGCTGCCTCTGT
>CACWIL010000185.1 GCA_902760905.1 uncultured bacterium | reverse complement strand
ATTAGATGATGTGTTTTCTTCAGGAATTGGTGAATGTGTGTATGCTTTATTTGACGGTTTAATTATATTAGCTGTAATTGTTGAAATTTTTTCATACAGTGGTAAATTACTTTTACATATTATTATTTCATTTTTAGGCTCTAAATTTTCGAAACATGTTGTTACAACATGAAATCCCATATCATCAAGTATTTTTGAAGCAAACCAGCCGCTGTCGCATTTATCTTTTCCTATTGGTGCAATTATTAAATCAGGTTTAATATTTATTGTATTATCTATTATATTTCTGATTATTTTACAGTATGATTCGGGTAAAATACTTGTTTTTGGAGCATTAAAATCAATATCCAAATCAATCCATTCCGCATTCGGATATTTTTCTTTTGTTTCTTTGACTATATTTGGTTCAGGATATCCCCAAAAACCTATTTTCTGTGTGTTTTTCATAGAATTTATGATATCACAAAGATGTGATTATTTTTATTTGAAAAATATTTCTCACGTGTGATATAATTCTGTTATTAAGAAAAAGGAGTATATATGAGCGATAATATTGAGATTAGAGACATTGATGGTGTTGACGAAGTTCGTTATCAGCCGTCCGGTGTATGCAGTAAATTAATGGTTTTAAAGATAAAAAATAATCAGATTCTTACAATGGAAACAGTTGGGGGATGCAGTGGCAACTTAAAAGGAATTGGCGCTCTTGTTGCAGGAATGGATATTAATGATGTTATTAAAAGAGTTCAGGGACTTCCTTGCGGAAGCAGACCTACAAGTTGTCCTGATCAGCTTTCTGTGGCTTTGAAATTGTATCTTGAACAAAAATCAAAAGTTACTGTTTAGGGTAGGGGTAAATAAAATTTCCATATTTAATTTATCCTGATATTCGTTGTAATATTTATAATTCCCTCGCCAGACGGGAGAGGGGTAGGGTGAGGGGGTAGAAATAAATGCATAATATAACATTGATTAAAGGTGATGGTATTGGTCCTGAAATATCTGATGCGGTTTTGCAAATTATTAAAGCGGTTGGTGTTGATATAAACTGGGATATTCAGACAGCCGGAGCTGATGTTATTGAAGCTGAAGGTGTTCCGCTTCCCCAAAGAGTTATTGATTCAGTTAAAAAGAACAAAATAGCTCTGAAATCCCCTGTAACAACACCTATAGGAAAAGGGTTCCGTTCAGTTAATGTTCAATTAAGAAAAGAGCTGGATTTATATGCTAATTTAAGACCTTGTTATAATCTTCCTAATGTAAAAACCCGTTACGAAGGTGTTGATATTGTTGTTGTCAGGGAAAATACCGAAGATTTGTATGCAGGTATTGAAAGACAAATTGATAATGATACTGCAGAAAGTATAAAACGAATTACACGTTCTGCATCAGAAAGGATTGCAAAATTTGCATTTGATTACGCAGTGAATAATAACAGAGAGTTTGTTACAGTTGTCACTAAAGCAAATATTTGTAAATTGTCTGACGGGCTGTTTTTAGATTCCGCCCGAAAAATTGGAGAAAATTATGATTTACCTCTGAAAGAAATTTTAGTAGATAACTGCTGTATGCAAATTGTTCAGAATCCTAATCAGTTTGATGTTCTTTTACTTCCGAATTTATATGGCGATATAGTTTCAGATTTATGTGCAGGGTTAATCGGAGGATTGGGGGTTGCCCAGGGAGCAAATATCGGTAAAGATTATGCTGTTTTTGAACCTGTTCACGGTTCTGCTCCGGATATAGCAGGTCAAAATAAGGCTAATCCGACTGCAATGCTAATGTCTGCAATTGAGATGCTTAGCTATATCGGAGAAAAAGATGCCGGACAAAGAATAAAAAATGCATTATTTGAAACTTTAAATGCTGATATAAAAACTGCTGATTTAGGCGGTAATATTACTTGCAGTGGTTTTGCTGATGCAATTATTTCAAGACTTTAAGTAATGTAAAACATTCCTTTACTTTGAATCTTATGTTTGTTATAATGTATATGTGAATAGTTTCTTAAAAAAGAACGGTCATTTATACCCGTTCTTTTTTATTTGGGGTAAATATTATGATATTTAATCCAATAGAAAGGAGGCTTATGAAACAGGACATTAACAGACATGAAGTTTTGGAAAAAATTACACCGCTCATTGAAAATACCGCAATGAGATATGGGTATATTCCGATTGAGATAGAGTTTATCAAAGAAAATCACAGGTGGTTTTTGAGAATCTATCTTTATTCTAAAGAAAAAGATGTTACTCTTGATGACTGTGAAAATGTTACACGCTCACTTAATGACTTTTTGGATGAGTTAATCCCTGTTAAATATTACCTTGAGGTATCATCTCCCGGATTAGAGAGAAAATTCAAATCGCATAAGGAGTTTGTTTATTTTCAAGGCCGCAGAATAAGTTTGAAACTTAAAAATGCAATAGAAGGTGAAACGGAAAAAATCTTTAAAGGCGAGATTATAGACTGGAATGATAATGAGGGACTAACTTTTCTCCGATTTGAAGATGGTAATGAGTTAAAAATCCCAAAAGATAATATTCAGTCAGCTAAATTATATATAGATTAAAGGAGAATACGAATGATTAAAATTGGAACAGCGCTTTTTGAAGCTTGCGAAGAACTTGAAAGAGAAAGAGGAATCTCAAAAGATGTAATAATTTCTTCTCTTTGTGATGCTCTTGTAGCTGCTTATAAAAAGCACATGCACGTAAAGGAAGCTGCTAATATAGAAGCAATCTTTGATGAACAAACAGGTGAAATCGGTGTTTTCTCAACTAAGACAGTTGTTAATAATGTTGAAGATCCTGATATGGAAATTTCATTAAAAGATGCTCAGGAAATTGATGACGAAGTTGAGGTAGATGACGAAGTTAAAATTGAAGTAACTCCTGAACAATTTGGCAGAATAGCTGCTCAATCCGCAAAACAGGTTATTACTCAAAGAATCAGAGATGCCGAAAGAAATAATATTCTTAATGAATTCTTAGAAAAGAAAGGTACACTTACAACAGGTATTATTCAAAGAGTAGAAAACAGAAACGTTATTGTTAATATAGGTAAAACTGATGCTATAATGCCTCAGAGAGAACAGATTCCGAGAGAATACTATAAACCGGGAAACAGAATCAGAGTATTTGTTCTTAACGTAAAAGAAACAAACAGACTTCCTCAGGTAATTGTATCACACGCACATCCTGAAATTGTAAGAGAACTTTTTGAACTTGAAGTTCCTGAAATTGAGGACGGAATTGTAGAAATTAAATCAATTTCCCGTGAAGCCGGTTTCAGAACAAAAATTGCAGTCTGGTCAAATGATCCTGAAGTTGATTCAGTTGGTGCTTGTATAGGACCAAGAGGAAGCAGAATACAGACTATTGTTGGCGAACTTAAAAATGAAAAAATTGATATTGTTCGTTGGTCAGAAGACCCTGTTGAGTATATAGTTAATGCTATATCTCCGGCTAGAGTTGTTTCTGTTGATATTATTACTGATGATTCTAATGAAGAAACAAAAGATGCTCTTGTTGGTGAAGGTCAGAACGTAAGACTTGCACACAGATTAACAGGCTGGAATATTGATATTAAATCAGTTTCTCAGATGGAAAGCGAAGAAGGGGCTAAACGTTCTAATTACAATTATGATGAAGAAGCTGAAGAAGAACGAGCAGTAGATTCAGATGAAATCCAGGAAGAAATTGAAGAAGAAATGAATCAACAGGCTTTAGATGAAGAAGATTTTGCCCAGGAAGAAGCTGAAGAAACTGAAGAATCATCTGAAGAATAATTTGAATGGTATTAATTGATAAAAAAGACGGGTATAACCCGTCTTTTTTAATGTATTGTATGTAAAAAATGCGAAAACTTAATCTTTTTACACTCAGTGTTTGTTATTTTATTATTATACATAAAAGGTTTATCTATATCATATAAACAAGTCCCTGTAGATTCATCTACTGCTATTAAATTAAGCTTATTTGCCAGTGTTTTTTCATAATCTTCCATTTTTGTTTTACCTTCGATAAAGTCAGCAAAAACTTTCCGCATATATGTTTTAACTGCTGCAATACTAATCCCTAGCGGAGCAGTGGAGTTTTTTACATATGCATACTGTTGACCGTAAGCAACTGATTTCGAATACATTGGTTTTAAATTGTCACCCATAACATTCAGTGATATAACTTTGTAATTGCCGACATTTGTTTTTGTCAATCTTCCTAAGTATAGTCCTTCCGGACTGAAAAAATTGCAACCGTATTTATCATGTTTCGGTATTGCTTTGTTTATTCTTAAATATTCTGCGACCGGTGATATTTGTGGCATTGTTTTATTCCTTTATTATTGGTTTTGCTGAGTCTATCGGTATTGTTGGGTAATATAAATGTGATTTAAACTCATATTTGAATGGTTTATTTATTTTATACATCGGAAAACTATCAGGAATTTCTTTTCCAATTTTTTGTCTTTCTGCATTGATTTCTTCAGACTCTTTTAATTGTTCTATGTATCTGTCAGAAGCAAGTCCTTTTGTTAATACATCTTTGCCTTTTGTGTTATGTTCAAAGTCACAAATTATATGTTCTAATTCAATTTTTACGGGCAAAAATTTGTGTTCTTTAAGAAAGTACTTGTATGTCTTTTCTATTACTGTTCTTCTGCTCATGAATAACTTTTCGTTGTCAGCCCTGTATAAGTCAATATTAACGTATCTGTATTGACCGAGTGGCGCTTCACCCTTTGTAAGCCTGCCTATTAATTTATTTTTGGCATTTCTAAACTCGACATATCCGTTCTTTTTATGTGCATGCGCTTTATTTTCGACTAAATATTTTGCGATTGGTGAATGTTTGATTGGCGATACTGTGGGCATTATTGCTGTCCTGTTATTTTAAAATTGTTTTTTTGTCTTTTGCATCTTCTGATTTTGGGATACTTTCCGACAGATTTTTAATTTTTAGTTCTGTCCTGCGAGCATTAATCATATCTTGAAATATCATATCATTTTTAAGGTTTTTTTTCATATCAGCAAAAACAGCTTTAAGTTCTTCTTCTGACAAACCTTCTGATGCGTTCATAAAAACAACCAGTTTGTCTTTGCGGAATGTAAAATAAGAGGCTGCAATTATTGCCCACAGTAAAATACCCTGAAATATTCCGATAGCAGGTATCTGTATATATGCTGATGCGAGGTTCCAGAATTTCATACACAACCAGCCGGGAAACCAGCCGAATCCTGCTGCAAGACAAGTACAGATGAATCCCATGTACAAAATGCCTCTAAAACCTTTTATCTGTATTACATTAAAATTTTTTTTCATTGTTAACCTATTCTATTCCTGCTATTTGCTTAAATTCTTCTTCATTCAATATTGTAACACCTAAACTCAATGCTTTGTCTAATTTAGAACCAGGGTTTTCTCCAACAATTACGAATGAAGTCTTTTTTGATACTGAGGACGATGTTTTTCCTCCCTTTGACTTTATTATATCACCTGCCTCATCTCTTGTCATTGATTGTAAAGTTCCTGTTAAGACAAATGTTTTTCCGGCAAGCTCATCTGTTTTTTTTGTAGGAGTAAATGAAAAATCTAACCCCAGACTTTTAAACTCATCAAGCATTTGTAAATTGTGTTCGTTGTGGAAAAACTCGAAAATATTGCGTGCAATTTTGTCACCAATACCGTCAATTTTTGCAAGTTTTTCTATACTTGCTTCTTTAAAATCTTCTAAACCGGGAAGTTCATTAACCAGCAGCTCAGCCGTTTCTTTTCCGACATTTCTTATTGATAAAGCTGTTATGAATTTTGATAACGGTTTTGTCTTTGACTCCTGAATAGCATTGTACATATTCGTTGCAGATTTCTCTTTTACTAAATCAAGTTTCAGAAAATCATCAATAGTTAACCTGTAAAAATCAATTGGTGCTTTGACTAAACCTAAATTGTATAATTTTTCAATAACAGAAGGTCCGATTGAATCAATATCCATTGCTTCTTTTGATACCCAGTACTCAAGCTTTGCCCTCAAAACTGCAGGACAACTCGGGTTAAGACAATACAAGTTAACTTCTCCTTCTACTTCACTTATCGGCATATGACACGACGGGCAATCTTTTTGTACCTGATAGATTGGTAAATTATTGTGCTCAGGAGAGTCGCAGACTTTAATTACTTTTGGTATAATCTCTGCAGCTTTTTTTATTAAGACTCTGTCCCCTATTCTTACATCCAATCTTCTTATCTCATC
>CACWIL010000184.1 GCA_902760905.1 uncultured bacterium | reverse complement strand
ACAGAGATATTGAGAATCTCAAAATTGTAGGTCAAGCATTGCTTGACAAAAACTTTTATTTCTAGTTATTGTCAGGCAGTGCCTGACCTACGAACTGTATAATAACAGTCGGTTTGAGAAGAAAGAACAGTAATTTCAATAATAGCAAAATTTATTTTTTTTATGTTTATAAATAATCAAGGTAAATTTTGTATGAAAATAAATCAAGTAAAAAATAATATAAATTTCAACTCAGGATATAATTTAAATATTGCCAAAATGGAAAGGCAAATTAATCCAATTAACACAGAATTATTTTTTAAGAATTCAAAATTTAAAGACTGGGGAACATTTTATAATATTGATTTAAAAGGCAATAAAGCAATTGCTCTAGCTAATAAACTTTGTGCAGAAATTTTTATAAAATTTAGACAATTATATGATTTTAGACAAAACAGATGTACACAAACTTTAATTTTTCCCCAAGATATATATGCTTTTAATAAAAGTGAGAGCGATTTTTATAATAATCAACAATTCTTTGTAAATATTGAAAGCATAAGACCAAATAAAAATAAACCTACTTTTGACCCCGGAACTGTATTTATAGATAATGCTTTTGATTCTCTTGAGTATATCAATAGTAGTGCCGAACACCTACATGAAGAAAATATACTTTCAACAAATCATTTTTTACATAATTTTGTCCATGAATGGTTGCATGCACAATTCACAAACATTTTAAAAGCGAGAGCTCGCTTAGGTTCATATTATTATAATAGAACCGCACAAAAATATGAGCATCAAAAACTTGACGATAAAGAGAAAGAAATGGTAGGAAATCTAATCGGGACTTATGCTTTTTCAAAAGAAGAAAGTCAATATCCGGAATTATTTGTTGAAAGTTGGACAAAATTTATTTGTGAATCTTTATCAGATGATTGTGAATCTTTTGCAAAAAATCCTGTTGATATTTTGAAATCTATGCCAAAAGAATTTCAAAGTTTGTTAGAAAAAATATCTCAAGTTGAAATGTACCATTTCTTTAAAGATTAATCGCAGTGTGCAATTTTTGGAGTATTTTTCTCAAACTCAGACAAGACTTCGTCTTGTGGAGTTCTCGGGTGTAAAAGAACAAACAGTAAATAGGACGGGTTTTAACCCGTCAAAAATAAAATTAAAATATGTGTCGGGCTAAAGCCCGACCTATTTTTTGAACAAAATTTTCAAATTACCGATTTTTTCCTTTTGCGTGACTTAGATTTTGTCGGCATTTGAGCCTTATATTAACTCTTTTTAAAGTCTTTTTGCGGACATTTTTGATACCAAAATCGGACATTTCGGACTTTTTTAGTCAAGTAATTTCCTACCCAATAAAATCGCTAAAATTCACTAAACTTAGCAATCATGCCAACTAAAAATATTTACCCCTTCCGACCAAAAGTCCTAAAAAAAGGTACCTATAAACACTAAAACACACAAAAAAAATCAAACTAACTGAAATAATCAAACTACTCAAAAAAATACAGTACACATTCTCCGACATTTTACAAAAAAACAGAGCCTTTTGGCTCTGTTTTAAATGGAGGAGGAATAGGGATTCGAACCCTAGGTACGCTCGCACGTACGACGGTTTTCAAGACCGCTCCAATCAACCACTCTGGCATTCCTCCATAAGTATTCAATTGGTTTACTTGTTTATACTAACGTAAACATATTTGATTGTAAAGAGGGTAAAATAATACAAACACCAATTACCCTGCCCCGTATCCTAAGTGCATTAGTGTCATGCTTTTACTGTAAAATATTATTAACTCCCGGATTTTTATGTATAACTTTTATGATATAATAACTTCGGGGAGTATGTGAACAATGTTCGACTATTTTAAAGGGTTTATCACAGACAAAAGAAAAAGCTCTAAAGGTACATATCTGTCAATAGAAGTTACAGGAGTTGGTTATCTGTTAGAAATCTCTGACAGAGATTTTGACTCAGTATCAGTAAACGAAGACAAACAGCAAAAAATTTATTCTGTCTTAACCCACAGGGAAGATTCAATGTCACTTTACGGATTCTTAAACAAAGAAACACGTGATATTTTCCAAATTCTTCTGTCTGTTTCCGGTGTTGGTGCAAAAATGGCTCTTGCACTGCTTAACGAATTTGATGCCTGTGATGTTATATCCCTTGTTATTGACGGCAACTTTAAAGAACTTACACGTGCAAAAGGTGTCGGACCAAAATTGGCTCAAAAAATTATTTTAGAACTTAAAGACAAGCTCATGAAAACAGATTTTCCAAGAAGTTCAGCGTCTTCATCCATTCCTCAGACACAGGCAATATCTGATACTCAGGCTGTTCTGTTGTCACTCGGATATGAAGAAAACGAAATTGAAGATGCTCTGAATAAAGTTCTGCCGACTATCGCTGAAAACTCAAACTCAGAAGAAGTCCTGAGAAAAGCTTTAACCACGCTCTCCATGTAAACAAATGTAACTATTTCTGAAAAAACAGGCAAAAATTTTTCTTCAGAAGTTTTCTTAAGAGCAGAAGAAGGTTAAATATGAAAATCATCAAATCAGGTTTTGGATTCAACAACTTCAAAGCCTCCATCCCGACAACAAGCAACCAGCAAAATACTAAGTCCGGTGATGTCAAAAGTCCGTTAACAAAATCGCCGAACAAAGATTCCTATGAGATATCTATCGGGTACGTTAATGATGCTCACGGACAAACAAACAACATGCTGAGAATACTTTCCGGTTTGGAAGGTGATATTGTATTATCTGCCGGTGATAACGACATTGGTGATGAAAAAAACAAAGCTGTTCACAGAGCAACCTTCAAATTCCTGAACCTTGGAAAAGTCATTGCCACAGCACTCGGAAATCACGAGATGGATACAACACAGAAAGATTTGGTTGATTCACTAAAAAGCTACAACGGTGACATTCTCACAATTAACATGAAAAAAGACTTAATCGAAAATCAGGACAAAAAAGATGTTAAAGAATATGGACGAGTTAATCTGTTAGATTATTTAAAACCTTACAAAATTGTAAAAGTAAAAGGCGAAAAAGTCGGACTTATAGGAACGGCACCAATTGATTTGCTTGACAGGCTTACACATCCAAATTACCACACAGATTGCCATGTTGATAAGCTTGATGACAGTATAAAAGGAACAGTTACAACCCGCGAAGCTGCCAATCCCGGGGCAAAAAAATCAGCAGGCAGAAAGTGACCAAAGACTGACATGGCAGAAAGATCAGGCTTATCAAGGCATGAGTGCCTTATATGATGATTTTAATCTTGCTGCCAGAAGTGTGGATCGGCCCCTGCGGCGAGAGCTCAGAGGCTGGCTGGACACGCTGGATATGCTTTGTGCAAATCCCCCGCAGACCTTTGAACTGCCGGTTCGCCGTGCGCTTGCAAGAGCGGAAGGTCTGGCTGGTTTTCTGTTCCGGCCGACGAACGGCGTCAGAAACTATGATCTGATCAAAAGTGCCCTGATGAGCACCAATGAAGAAGCCGGAGCTCAGTTTGACCGTCATCTGAAGCAGATCAATGACTATTACGGAATGGGAATGAATCTGGATTTCATTCCTGATCTGGAAGAGCCGAACTTTGAACCGGAGCCAGCTCCCGAACCGGAGCCGGAACCCGCGCCTGAAACGCAGGAGGGACAGGAGTCAGAGTCTTCT
>CACWIL010000183.1 GCA_902760905.1 uncultured bacterium | reverse complement strand
GCAATATCAAGCGGATTATTAGAAACCATGATACGCCCTACCTGGTCATCAATCGTCGTTGACAGACCGTGTACTCCAAGATACTCAGTCATCGAAGACACTACACCTTCTTTTCTCTGATAACCGACTTTGTCAAAACCTGCAACATTTTCGTTTATCATTCCGATTAATTGAGTCTGAACATGCATCGCCCTGATTGAAGCCCGCATACCGTGTTCACAAAATCTGACACCACCATTGATTTGCATAGTTATACCTCTTTTTGTTAGATTTATCGGATTATTAGGTTAAATAGTTTAATATTTATGCCTAAAATCATCCGTTTAGTGTAGTTTTAATACTTTTATAATGACAAACTTTTATAAGTCAATAAAATTATGTAAAAAAATTTGGTAATTATATACTATTTTTCAGTAAGGGAATTATATACTATTTTACAGTAATATTGTTATAATCCTGTCATTCTGAGGGAAATAGCTATTTATTCCCGAAGAATCTCTTTAAAATATAAGTTATAGGGATTCTTCACCCCAAATTATTATTGGGTTCAGAATGACAATATTTTACTGTAACATTATATATAGTTACCTTCAGTAAAATAGTCTTGAATTCAGTCGTGCTTTCATTCCGAACTTGTTTCGGAATCTGACCAATTGTAAGTCCCTGAAACAAGTTCAGGGTGACAGTTTCAACACATTTTACTGTAACATTGTATTAGTTACCAAAAATTTTGTACAAATTAACATAAAAGAATAACAATAAAAAACAGAGCCGGAATATTTCTATTCCGACTCTGTTTACTTTATCTATGCACCCGCATTTATAAAATGTTACATAACTAACCGATAATGTCGATTATTCCTTCATCAATTGCATGGTTGTGATCGCAGTCACATTGACAATTACATTCACATTTGAAGTTCTTCAGTAATTCAATAATCTTATCCAATTTTTCATTGTAATCCTGAGCAGTTGGATCCATTGCATTAATTCTTGCCAAGATATCTGCTAACAAACCGTTGCTCTTAGCTTGCCAATCGCCCATAGCTTCTTTTATTGCTATTAACAAGTCTTTGATATTGTCAAATTGTGTAGGATCAATACCGGAGCCTTTAATAAGGTCACCATAGTATTTTTGATTTGCAGAATCATGTGAATCTAACATAATACTGAATTCTTCTACAGTAGGAACTCTGCCTAATTGTTTTTCGATATCGTCAGCCTTCTTCAATAATGCTTCTAAGAAACCTTCAATTCTGACTCTTGATTTTTCAGCTTCGGTTGCTTTTTCTATCAGGATTTTTATATCGTTACCAATATTTTGTGCTTTACCATTTAAGTTCTTAATATCAGCTTCAATATCTTTTAATACGACCATTTCTTCATCGTGAGCTGTTGCTGCATATTTTGCGTATAAGTTAAATGCTGTTGCAAGAGATTTAACTGCTGCTAATAATTCAGCAAGATTAGCATTGATAGCATCCAGACCTTTTAAACCATCACCAATGTTATTAATTGCATTAATAACATCATTGCTTACGACAAAGCCTAACTTAGTTAATAATTTATTTGTTTCTGTTAAATCTGCAGCCATTGCATCCTGTTTTGCAAGATATTCATCTATTTTAGCTATAATCTCAGTTTTTGACATATTCTGAGTTGCATTGATTCGTTTAAGCAATTCAATAATTTGTGAATCATCAAATTTTACACCGTTATTAATTGAATCTCTTATTGACTTAATATCAACTGACATATTCTTGATATCACCGGCTGTTGATAAAGCAATTTCAGCATATTTTTTAAGGTCATTTCTTATTTCCTGCTGACCGTTTTTAATATCAATATTTATAGCTTTAAGTTCTGCCATATCAGCATCATATTTGTCAAAATGTTTTGCAAGCATTTCTTTAATATCTGTAAGAAGGCTGTTGTTTTCTTTTAACAATTCCTGAATTCTTGACATTGCTTCCTGGAATGTAATGTCGCCCTTTTCATATAATGTCAAAATTGTATTTAAAAGATTTTTAGCTTCTGATTCAGTAATATTCTGTAAAACCATAATTGCTTCAAGAATAGCTGATCTCTGAAGTTTACCGTCTTCCATTTTTCCCAATACCAAAGTTTTAAATTCTTCCATTGTTAAAGTTTGATTTTGGATTGCCTGTTGGATTTGCGTCAAAGCAGTAAGAGCAGAATATAATGCATTCAGCACTTCTTTTTGATGTTCTGTTTGTGCATCATTATTTGCTTTAATTTCCGCTCTTAAAGCATCAATTGCTGCTAATATAGCTTTTATATCAAAATCAACATACTGACTTTGGCTTACATTAATATCTTTTCCGCAAGATGATAAAGCTAATGCTGCGGGAAGCATGGTTGATACAGCCATTAAGCCTGCCGGTACATATTTTGTAAATTTATTCGTTGCTTTTTTAGCTCCATTTGCTAAACCATGGAATGCAACATTTGATGAACCTGCTGGTTTTGGTTCAGCCGGATTGTCATTCATAACTCCTATTTCCTGTGCTAATTTAGGATTAGCCATTAGATTCTGCATTCCTAAAAATGATAAAGCTTTCATACCTGCTTTTGAGGTATCCTGAGAAGGAACCGGCGCCGGAGTAACTGTTGTATTTCCAGCATTGTCCTTAATCATTTTGTTGTCTAATAACAACATGTTTGTCTTCATAATGTTCATACGTTTTATGCTCCTTTTTCACACGTAATTTTCTATATACCTATATGCTTATTAAAAAAGGTAAAAAATCTTTTTGCTAGTTTTTTTATTATTAAAAACAAAATATTTACAAAAGTTTACATGGTTTAAATAATATTACTGTATTTATTTATAATCAGGTCAATGAACACTTGCCATCCTTCATTCTTCAAGCTATAATAACAAATGGACGTACAGGGTACTTAGTTATGAAAGATATAATTGTACAGAAGTTCGGGGGAACATCTGTAGCAGATACAGAAAAAATTAAAAATGTAGCTAAAGCTATTATAAGGGAGAAGAATTTAGGGCATGACATTGTAGTTGTTGTCTCTGCAATGGGTCATACAACTGACTATCTTGTAAAAATGGCACACGAAATATCACCAAACCCTTCTTCCAGAGAAATGGACATGCTTCTCTCTACAGGTGAAGGTGTTTCTATAGCACTGCTTGCTATGGCTTTGCAGGAGCAGGGCTGTCCCGCCGTAAGTATGAATGCAATGCAAATAGGTATTATGACTGAAAAAGTGCATTCAAAAGCAAGAATTATAAATATAAAAACAGAAAAGATAAAAAGTTATCTGAAACAGGGCAAAGTTGTAGTAGTAGCCGGTTTTCAGGGCGTTACAGAAGATTTTGAGATAACAACATTAGGCAGAGGCGGTTCTGACACTTCTGCTGTCGCACTTGCCGGAGCTCTTAATGCAGTCCGATGCGACATATACACAGATGTTGAAGGTGTTTATACAACGGACCCGAGAATTGTACCAAACGCTTCAAGATTAGAAGAAATCTCTTACGGCGAGATGCTTGAACTTGCCAGAGTAGGTGCTAACGTACTGCATCCGAGAGCCGTTGAAACGGCAAAACAATATGAAGTGCCGGTAAGGGTAAGAAGCACTTTTAAACTTGATAATTTAGGAACATTAATTTTAGGAGTTGAAAAAATGGAATTACATAAACCTGTCACAGGAGTTGCCTCC
>CACWIL010000182.1 GCA_902760905.1 uncultured bacterium | reverse complement strand
CTGTTCGTAGTGATTTACTAAAAAGAAACTCGACTAGTTTTGTTCCCAAATAATCAGAAACACCAGAAACAAAAACATTAGGTTTAAGTTCAATAAAATACAATTTCATTTTTCCCTTTATCACATCAGGAATTTCATTAGCTATTACAACTATCAACCTTAATCTCCAAAATAGCGGATATATCTTTAGTAATTCGATACAAAATATCTTGATCAATAATTCTTTGTTTAAAGGCATTCATTATTTCAAATCTATCGTATTTATCATTCATTACTTTTGATAAACTGAATGCCAAATCTACAGAAACCTCCTCTTTGTACAAATCAGCAATATCATAAACAAAAGGTAATGGTGAACCTGAATGAATAAAACCGATATAAGGAGAAAGTCCCATAGAATGAATGACCGCACCAATAATTCCGTATAAAGCGGAATTACAAACAGTCAAAAGCCTATTGGGCAGATCACTTGAATGTATTTCCCCAGGAATGTAATTGCGGCCTTCCCACACAATACCATAAGTTTCTGCCTTATCTCTATACAATTTTTTTACTCTCGCGCCTTCCAATCCCATCATCTCTTTTATAGACATTCCGGATAAATCAACATTAGGGAATCTCTTGATGTACATTTTCCGGACCACTTCAGTTCTTGACTCATTATCAGAAAATAATTGAACTTGTTTCTGATAATTTCTCGTATTCGAAGTAGGTGATATTCCAAAAGCATAATAATTCAAAGAATCCTCACCAACCCAACATAACAGGCAATTAGCCTCAGCCAATGATTTGATCGCAGCATGGGTGATTGTTGTACCAGGACCTAGAAACAAAGCCGCAATTGTTGCTATAGGCAAAGGAACAACATTACAATCACAATCAATCCACTTAACGCTGCTGTCATTAACTTCAATACGACCCTTTTCAAGATAAAGAAAAGGATATCGATCTCTTATCTTTGGAAGTAAATCGCTGGTTAATTTAATAAAGATCCTACTCATTTCTACGATTTTCTCACTGTTATAATTCTCTCCCTATATTTTTTATAATCTCCAAATTCAACCGGAACATCATTCAACACCCAAAAATCAACTCCTTCCAAATCATCTCTTCGACCGTCATATGCTTCAATTGACTTATATCTTTCTTTTACAACCGCAATATTATCCGCTTTATCTACAGCATCCTGATATTCATCAAATGTGCCACGATAAATAATATCTGATGGTACACAACATTTTCTTCCCAAAAACAGAGGCCATTTGGGAGTTTCAAGAGCCGACGCTATATCGACATCAAAATTAGATGGAATTTCTAAAATACAGGCAAATGCCATATTTTGTAAATAATACCGGTAAGTGATTTTTGATCCTCCCCCGACAGCTGCCTTACCTTGTTGAGTTTTCGGTATAAGATATTTTTCCCATAAATCAGAATTATCATAACCTGATCCTATCATATGAAAATCTCTCATAATTGAATTTTCAGAAAAATCACTTTTTAATTTCTTATAACCAAACACATCCAATCGAAAATCAGACATGACAGCGAGAATTTCAGTTTGAGCACCGGACAACCCCAATGCACACAGAATTAAACCGTAAACACCAGATTTTGTTGGAAAGAGCTGCGTTTCTCGCCTTGAATACCTCGATCTGTCTCCCCAACTCTGTAACGGTCCCTCTAGCCACATCAGCAAATATTTCTTTTCACTCATAACTATAAGGCATCCAGTACTCTTTCAATAATATTGTCTATAGAATCATTATTTTCCTGACTAAAAGTAATTTCGGCTTTTTTTCGATATAGAGAGCCAAAATTATTTTCAAACTGGTTAATTGATTCATTTAAAGTTTTAATACTGCCTGATAAAAATCCTCCATTCAAATCTTTCACAACAGGTTTTTCGAAAGAAAGCTGAACAGGTTGACCTTCCCTAACTAAAATTTTGGCATAATTCCACGGGCACATTGCTGTCATCGTGTTCTGTTTTGCAGACGGTACTGCAAGAAACAGTGCCTTAATGAAAGATGAAACCGCTGTTTTAATCTGATCTTCATCATCACCTAAAGAATCTTTCAGTTGTTCAATATCCAGACAAACGTATCGGTAATATGTGGCTGAATTATATTCAGAGGTTCCCATATGAGCACTGCCCTGTTCATCCTGTAAATCATCCAAAGCGGTAAAGAAATCAATCTCAGAACTTACCTTATGTGTAGATATAGCATGACTGAACATACTTGCAGCTTCAACATCCATATCAGTGACCATTGCAATCATTCTTCCGAACAAAGCTATATCGAGCGCATCCATGGATTCTTTCTTTATATTGTTTTTAATCGCTTTTTTTATTATTTTTTTATTCTTTTCGCGATCTTCTTTGTTTTTCTCTTCTACAAGTTCATCCTTTATTTCGACATAAGCGTCAGCTAACGTCCCAAATTCTTTTTTGCTTAGAAACACCAATGTATCATCGGTAATTTTAGGAACAAACACTTTGGAGCATTTTTCAAGCTCTTCCTGACTTAGATGTTTTTCTATTAATAGTTCAATTATTTTCTGTTCGATCTTCTTTGTTCTCAATCCAAGTTTTACTCCTAACTCATGGAGAGACAATCGAACTGCTCTTTTCCAACATTGAGAACTAACACGTGCACGGGTTACACCACCTATTACTGCAGTCTTAGGCGAGCCTACATCATCTCTGTTCAAGCAGCTTACTGGAAAAGATTGTAATATGTGAAATTCAATTTTTTTAGAAAAATTTTTCATAATAAACCCTTAATATACTCATTAAATCTTCAATAAAATTAATCAATCAATGGAACAACTTGCAACAAACCACATCCATATGTTTTAGAGCGTCCTATGCCAGTTGTAACCGCTTTTATAAATAAATTCTTATCAACAACGGTTAATTTTCCGGAAAAACAAGCCTTCTGAATGGACATTTGTTTTTTATTCTTATCCTTGAATTGGTCAACATAAACACTATCTAGCGATATGTACGGTTTATCAACTGTGAAACCGTTTCTGACAGCTAACCTAGTAAACCAATCAATAATATTATCTCTACCTTTCACAGGTGTTGTTTTTCCTTCTTTTCTAACCACAGGATTAAGCACCACTTGAAAGCTGTATTTTTCAGACTGAAATAATTTTTCTGGAACCCTTATAGTTCTGAACTCAATTGAACCATCTACACTCTCAGAAACAGGTCTGTCTGATAATATATATACTCTTAAAGATAAAGAACATTGTCTTTTGGCAAGACCCCATACAATTCCGCTTGATTCATTACGATCAGATCTATTTTGATCAAACATACTATAAATAACTCTGTGCCATGAATACGTATCAGTAATTCTCAGTTTTTTCATTGCTGAAGAGGAAAAATCAGAAACAGTCAAATAATATTGTTCATTCATCGTTTTCAAGTTCCTCTTTTTTTTCCGTTTCACTATAAAAATCATTTGCCCACTTTTTCTTAATTCTCATTTGAGAATTGTCATATTCAAAAGATATTAAATCTGACAAAAATTCATAAAAACACATTTTATCTAGTAACCCTCTGCTTATGATTAAATTTAAAGCAGATCTGATAATAATTTGCAGTTCAAAAATTGAATCACAATTTAATATTCTTCTGATTCTTGC
Source organism: uncultured bacterium (assembly GCA_902760905.1). Classification (GTDB taxonomy): domain Bacteria; phylum Cyanobacteriota; class Vampirovibrionia; order Gastranaerophilales; family Gastranaerophilaceae; genus CAG-196. Next base: position 49 of record CACWIL010000182.1, on the reverse strand, counting down.
ATCACTAATATCCTTACTATCCGATTTTTTTTTTTTTTTTTTTTTTTTT
>CACWIL010000181.1 GCA_902760905.1 uncultured bacterium | reverse complement strand
GGGAAAGTTTATTAACGGAATAATTGCCGATAATACAAATGCAAAAAGAATTTTACCGACAGCACTTTTTATATCTGCTCTGGTAAACATACTGTTTATAATATGTGCACATTTTGTTTCACCGCATCTGACTTTTGGCGGTTTCTCAGTTCTTTTGTTTTTGTTGGCATTTTTCTGGGGAGTAAACGGCTGGTTTCAGTCAATGGGTTTTCCTCCTATTGCCAAAAACCTTTCTTATTGGTTTGCAAATAAAGAACGTGGTGTAAAATGGTCACTCTGGTCATCTTCTCACGAAGTCGGTACATATATCAGCATGATTCTTTCCGGATTTTTGATTACTCACTATGGCTGGGAATCAGTATTCTATGTTCCTGCCTGCTTTGCAATAATTTTCTGTTTCTTCTTCTATAAAAATTTGCAGGATAAACCTGCAAGTATCGGACTTCCTGATATTGAAAAATACAAAGATCCCGATTATGTTGAACCGGTTAAGGAATCAGGAGAAGAAGAGAATTTTACGTATTCTGACATTTTCAAAAAATACATTATTAAAAATCCTACAGTATGGCTGCTTGCGATTGCATATATATTTGTTTACGTTGTAAGATACGGAACAATTGACTGGCTTGTAATGTATCAGGTTGATATGAAACATTATACAATTTCTGAAGCAGCAAAAATAATCAGTTTCCTTCCTCTTGTCGGAGTTCTTGGAACAATTGGTGCAGGATTTGTTTCAGATAAATTATTTGGCGGGAAAAGAGCTCCTGTTAATATAATTTGTTTGTCACTTTTGGCAATTTGTATATATTTGTTCAAAATAAATCAATTCCCGATTATGGATTATGTTTATGTTTCTGCAATCGGTGTATTCACCTGCGGACCGCAAGTGTTGATTGGCGGATTATCTGCAGTAGAATCAAGCTCAAAAAAAGTTGCATCTGCTGTTACAGGTTTCTGCGGAATGTTCGGGTATATTGGTTCAATACTTTCAGGTATCGGAACTGGTTATATTATAGATAAATTCTCCTGGAACAGCGCAATTAACTTCTGGATTTTATCAGCATTGATTTCACTTGGTATTTGTACAATACTTCTTAAAAAGGAAAAGAAGAAAGTATAAAACCTTAAATTAATACTTATTAGCGGCGAAACCAAATAGGTTTCGCCGTTTTGATTAATTTTTATTTTCTACATGTAAAGTTTTGTAACGAAAATTCAGTTGTGTGAAATTGAAGATTTTTGAAAGACTTTATATAAATACAGAGTATAAAATAGGTATTATATGTTAAATTCAATAAACGGATATCAACAAAATTATAACTATTTTCAGGCAAAGCCGGTAACAGAGCGTGAAGCTAAACCTGTTTACGGCGGAGAGAACTTTTTTGTAAATCCTCCGGTTGGTGCTTACTATCCGTCACAGGATTTATTTAGCGGAAAAACCAGCGGCATATCAACACTTGTTGACGGTGCAGCTATAGGAGCAGGCGGAGTCAGAGCTATTCAACAGAACATAGCAGCACAAGCCGGCTACGAAGCAGGAACAAGCAGTCGTTCTTGGGTCTGCTAATAAAAGAAATAAGAGTGATAGAAAAATATGAGAGACCTTTAAAAGGTCTTTTTTATTGTGTTATAAGAATTTTGGTATTATCACCTCACCCAGTCTTCTCCAGCCGGGGAAAAACTTTTGATGCAGAATGTTAAAGAGGCTTAAAACAGCTTGCTTGATAGGTTAGAGAGATAATTTAAAAATTTTTCAAATTAATTGTAACAATTTTGTAACAATTATGTCATTTACCCTAAAGTTTTCAAAAAAAATGCCGATATATATATCAAGAACGGAAATACATTTACAGGAAAGGAAAACGGATATGTTGAAGAAGATTACAACCCCATCAAATAATATGTTTAGCGGTGTTGAATTTATATTAAGAGGGGCCAAGAAACGAAGAGCAATGGCAGTTTCGAACGCGGTAGCGATCAACGCTGAATCAGGGATTCAGGTTAAGTTGCAGGCGGTTAAAGGATAGGAGAAACGGGTACCTTTAGCGAGGCTGTTCGTTACAAAAAGCGAGAGTATAAAAAATAACTCTGTTTCAAAAGAAGCAGAGTTATTTTTTATTTCAACCCTTTTACAAAAAATATATTTATGCTAACATATAATTACTGCAAGTGGAGACATGGCCGAGTAGGCTGAAGGCGGCACCCTGCTAAGGTGTTATGTGGGGCAACCTGCATCCTGGGTTCGAATCCCAGTGTCTCCGAATTTTAAAGGGTTTCAGGCAATATGTCTGATGTATAGCGACAGGACTTTTGATAAATGACACTACTTTGATAATTTTGGGAAAGTGGCACAAACACTAAATCATACGGGTCGGAAATTTATCATAATAAAATTATCAGACACTCAAAAGTCCGTCAAAAGTCATTTTTTTGTCTAAGATTGGACTTTTGAATTAATATAGTAATGGCGGTAATTTAGTTATAGTTTGATAAATGACACCACTTTGATAATTTTGGGACAGGACTTTTGAAATATAACAAATATTTATTAGTATAATTTTTGTAAAAATCCCTTTTATTATATATAATAATATTTATATTAAGGAAAGGAGTTTTATTATGAACAGAGAAGAATTAATTTCAGAAATTTCAAAGAAGACAAAAGTTTCTAAAAAGGATGCTGGCTTGATTTTATCAGCAACTATTGAAACTATTGAAAAATCAGTTAAGAAAGGTGACAAAGTAACTCTTGTTGGTTTTGGTACTTTCTCTAAAAAGCACAGAGAAGCAAGAAAAGGCAGAAACCCACAAACAGGAAAAGAATTAAAGATTGCTGCTAAAAATGTTCCGGCATTTTCAGCAGGAAAAGCTTTCAAAACTTTACTTTCAAAGTAAATCTTTTTCATACTTAAAAGCCGGTGGTTTTATGCCATCGGCTTTTTATTTTGCGAAATTTTGAATGATACGAAACTGACACAATGGTCGGAATTGGAGTTCCATTGTGCTGCACAACGAGTTAATGTGTTAGTACGATGAATGACGATTTTTATGTAAATATTAATGACGTAGCAAAAGCAAAAGGTTTAACAAGTACCCGTGCTTTGCGTTTGGAAATCAATAAAATAAACAGTAAATACATTGCCCGAAAAGTAAAAGTTAATGGTGGCGAATCGTATGAGATTTTATATTCTTCGTTGGAATCATTTGTCCAAGAAGCTTTGATGAAAGATGAAAAAATCTCAACAGCACTTGTTCCGGTAAATTATCAGCCACCAAGTTTTGAATCAGAGAGTGCTAAACTAACGGCTCTTGCAAGATACGATATTGTTAAAGCTGCTCTTTATTTCAGAACAAAATATAAAACTAAAAAGGAAGCTGATGCATTATTTTTACAGCTTTTTAATATGGGAGAATATCTTCCGAAACTTCACAGCTTTGTCGGTAACATATCAATCGGCACTTTATATCGTTGGATGAAAACTTACAAAGAAAAAGGAACGGCAGAAGCTTTAGCACCAAATTATAAATATGTAAAAACTTTTGAGAGAGCGACTATTTTAGATGAAACGATGCAAACTGTATTATTAAAATTACTATTGCATCACAATAAATTTAAATTCGGCAAAGCTATAAAACTTGCAAAAGCATATTTAAGAGCGAAGTGTGGTTACGATGAACTTCCCTGCGATCTCACTTTTAAAAGATTTGGAGAAA
>CACWIL010000180.1 GCA_902760905.1 uncultured bacterium | reverse complement strand
AATTGAAAAATATAATTAAAGAAGAATACGGACAAATGACAAAAAGCCTTTCCAGAAACAGCTACCAGTTCTTTAAGCAAATTACCCTGCGTACTATTGCCGATTTGTTATATAATTACCTTGCGCATTATTGGTGATTTGTTGTATAATTACTTTGCGTATTATGTAAAACGCACTTGTACAGCAAGATGTTATCTGTATGCTTCTGCCACTGATACGGAACTTAAAGATAAGGAGTCCTGTTAAAATGAAATTTAAAAGGAAACTTTACGATGCGCTACTGAAGTGGAAAAACGAAAGCCGCGGGCACAGGGCCCTTTTAATAGAAGGGGCAAGGCGCGTAGGTAAATCAACGATAGCAAAACAATTTGCAGAGAACGAATATCGCTCTTATATCCTGGTTGATTTTAATATTGCGCCTAAAAATATCAAGGACAATTTTGAGAACCTGAACCGACTGGATATCTTTTTTCAAAACCTTTCGTTAGAGTATAATACAAAACTATACAACCGCGAGTCGTTGATTATTTTTGATGAAATCCAAAAGTTTCCCAAAGCCCGCGAAGCAGTCAAATACCTGGTTGCGGACGGCAGGTATGATTATCTGGAAACCGGCTCCCTGATCTCTATCAGGGAAAATGTAAAAGATATCACTATCCCGTCGGAAGAAACGAAAATTAAAATGTATCCGCTGGATGATTCCATGATTTGTAATTTGTGTTATAAATGCAATGATCCCAACGTTGGTTTTGCCTTACATAAAAACGAAGCGGCCGTAAAATGCTACATGGGAGATACAGGCCTTCTTGTCAGCCTGGCCTTCGGAGAGAACGAGCTCGCTTCGCAGCAACTTTATAAAATGATCATGAACGGTCGGCTTACCCTGAACGAGGGAATGCTGTATGAAAATTGCATTTCACAGATGATTGCGGCCAAAGGAAAAAAACTCTTCTTTTATACCCGGTACAATGAAAGCAAACACCGGAACGACATAGAAATAGATTTTCTGCTTTCTAACGAAAGCAAAACGTCGTTCAAAATTTTCCCCGTGGAAGTAAAGTCTTCCAAGAATTATACGGCAACATCTTTGACCAGGTTTGCAGAAGTGTTTTCTCCCCGTATTGCACAATCCTACATCATTCATCCGAAACCTTTTGTAAATGACGGGACGCTTACGAAAATACCTCCATACATGTTGTTTTGTGCACTGTAAACCACGTTATTCTCATTTTGTCTACAATCTGCGGACTCCGTCGGACGGTTTTGCAGAGCAATTGACCTCATCGCCATTCAATTCCGTTGCATAAGCATTGGCATCAGCCTCAATCAAGATCCACTCATATTCTTTAGTTAGTATCTGCTCATCAATTAAATAAATAGCATCTAAAAAGTTTTTATAAAATTTCCTCCGAAAGTCATTATCATCAAATTCCGGTTCATATTTTTTGGCAACAAAGAGTTCATCAATAAATGGATCTTTTAACAAAACAGTCTTTCCAAACGAACCTGCACCTAAATTATTATTAACCATAACATATTTCTTTTGCATTAAAAATGTTATGAAATCTCCGTTGTTCTTTTTTTCGCTCATGCCTCTTCTCTTCTTTCACACTCTTAACAAATCAGCCAAATACAATTCATCTTTCTGATGAGTTCCCCTGCTTCGCTTGTACTCGCAAAGGGCATTTACAAGTTTATCGCAATCTCCTGAATAATAATCATGATAGAATTTTGAACTATTATTGTAACGTTTTTTCCCACAGCAAATATAGCGTTTTGCAAAAGCTTTTGGAGATGTTTCAGATTTTACTTTTTCAAATTCAGAAACCAGTCCTTCATTAATAATCAGCAACATTTCCAGCTCCGGTTTCGTACAATATTTACTTACTGCAACAATTTTTCCCTTATACTCTTCGGGAATCTTAAGCTTATCACTCTGCTTATCTCCAATTCGAATCACGCAAACATCATTGCCCGGATACATATTAAGTTCAGTGCGAACCTGGGCATTATTTTCAATTTGCCTTGCGTGGTAAGGTGTCAAGCCTAACAGATCATCCTCTCCAAATATCAATCTGTTATTTGCAAGCAAAATTCTTACCACTTCCAATTCATTGGAGCCTTCACACATAACCAGATATTTCATTTTTTCAGCAACCGTTTCAGATTCATCAGTTCATCATAATTCACTGCTGTCTGAAAAGCATTGTTATAATACTGTTTACTTTTCAAAAGTTCTGGACGAATCTTATAATCTTCATACATGTTGGAGAGGAATATCGTTTTGCCAGTCTTGCAAATCCAAATATTATCTTGACGGCCCATCTGATCCATTACTTCGCAATAATGAGTAGTAAAAATCAAGGTAGCATTATGCTTATTCACAGTTTTGTCCTTATACAGACTAATCATATTTTCCACCAGTGTCTTATGGAAATGATTTTCTACTTCATCAATCAGCAAATCAAAACCCTGTTGTAAAGAAACAGCCATATGGATATACAACAATAAACCCTTAGTCGTTCCACTGGATAATCTGTAAAACAACTGCGTGTCCGTTAAAGTTAATGATTCTCCCTTAAACAACATACGGTAATTCTTATCGTCTATTCTTTGCAGGTCGTGAATATTTTCATCAAATATTCGAAGTATACTGCTTAAAACGCCAGTATCGAGATTATAGGTCTTCATGACCGTAAATAGAAGCTGATAGGAAGAGGCATCGTTCTCATAACTATCAAAGAAAAAACTATAAAGACGCTTTTTCTGTAATACAAAAAAAATATCAGATGTATCTTCTGGCAAAACGCCCAAATTATTTAATTCTGTAAAAGTCTTTTTATTATAAATATCTTTAATACCACTCTTATAATACTCTTTTTTATAAATATGTTGATTCCTGAATATTGCCTTTTTAGTAGAAGTATCGTCTGCACCTAAAACTGTTTCGTACAAATACAAAAAACCTTCGTGATAAAAAAAGATTTCTAACTCAATTCCATCATAGGAATAATACTTATTTTCTACTTGAAACCCCTCTATTATGGAATAACAACAGTCTAACAATTCTAAAGCAGAAGTCTTGCCAGATGCGTTTTTTCCAATAAAAGCCATTGTACTAAACGTGAACAAACCTGGCGCAATTTCCTGCAGTTCATATTCTTTATCTTCAGCCGTTTTTCTTGATTTTGCAACTAAATCTATTGTATAGCCATCACAACAATTCTTAAAATGATTTGCTTTCACACGCAATAGTTTCATGGAATCACCTCCGCTATTATAATAACACAAAAACAGATTTTAAACAAGTTTTTTGTTTAAAATCTGTTAAAAAGGTTGTTTACTTTGTCTTTTCTGCATTTATAGTAACTATTTAACATTAATTACCCTTGGATACTATCCGGAATGGATCCTCCGCCTCATAGCCTTTTAACCAAAGGAATATCGTTAACAGAAAGAATCTTCAAATTCTTACTCCCGTTCAGGTTCATGGCATGCTCCACCAACTACAGCAAAAATTCAGAAAAAAATAAAGTTTTTGCACCAAAATGCAAAACTTTATAGATTTATCCTTATTCTACCTCTAACTTCAACCCTACCCCCACCTCATTGAGCGGAAGCGTGTTCATCATCTCGTGTTTCGCCGCGAACGATACGCAGTGGCAGGGGTACAGCATCCCATTCGTATAGTGTTCCAAAAAGCGAATCGTTTCCGTAAGTTGCTGATTC
>CACWIL010000179.1 GCA_902760905.1 uncultured bacterium | reverse complement strand
GATTATAAAAAAGAATTCAAAAATATTCTTAAAACTTTTAATTACTCTTATTTTCCATGAATATAAGATTCAATTTGAGAGTTTTCTCCATTAATTACAATTTCAAATACCCCACCTTCCCAACCTTCTGGTAGTGAACCACGGACATACCATTTATCTTCAAACTTATAAATTCTGTAAGGCATTTCGCGTTTTATATGTTCTTCACCATAAATAGAAAACAAGGCTGTTTCTGCAACAGCAATTACATCTTCAACTTTTACAAGCTTCTTCTTTTCAGGCTGTGTACGTGTATATTTTAATCTTGTGCCTTTTTCAATTATTTTTTTTAAGTCAGATTCAAATAACTGCTTTACCTTTGCATCCCTTTCTTTTGGATTACAGATTCCTTTACTGGTCTTTACATCATATTTAAATATTCTGGATTTATCCGAAGTACATTTTACTTCATAAGTATTGATATTAAATTCAAAAACATGAATCCCACCAGCTTTGATTGTTATGATTTCATCATTTTTAAATGCAAAATCTGTTACTAACATCGGAATAAACTGAACATCCCCTTCCAAAGAAGGATCTAATTCCATTGCAAACAAAGGAACTTCATAAGTATATTTTATAGCCCCTGTGGATTTAATTTTGATTGTGCCAATATAATAATCCCCTTTATCATAAAATCTTACTTTATACGAAGACTCATAAATAATATCCCCTTTTTTCAATGGCCCCACTTCTCTTTCAACTTCAATATCAGCATAAATACAACTAATAGAAACAAACAAAAATGCAATTAAAAATAATAATTTCTTTTTCATTTTCTCTCCTCCCTAGCGGTACTGCGTTAGGCGTTTGATCATGACTTTTTCTTCGGAAGTAAGGTCTTTTTCGGAAATTGATGACGTTGTAGGTTTATACCATGAAAAATTGCTGAATAATTTGGTCCATTTTTCGCTTTTGAACTCATAGCCGTGCATTGCATAAATGGAATTGATTAAAAATTGGGCAAAAATTGATGCTTCTTTTGATTTTGGCTGAAATTCTGTAAAACCTGTGTCGTATAATTCTTTTACCCATTCATAAAATTCTTTTTTATCTGAAAGGTCTTCATAAACTTTTTTTACGTCCGACTCGTCGCTGTATCCTTCATCCAGCCACCATTTTATTTTTTTCTCATAACCCGGAATTTTGTATAAATCATCCTTTACAAGAAAATAGGCAAATTCCTGTTTCCAGTTACTTGGTGAATGTATCAGCGAATTTAACTCTTCTGCTTCCCACTCTTTTGTTGGCTTTATATCTTTTAAAACCCATGTGATTACAATTTCTTTTGCTTTTTTATCATATTTTATTGATGTAGGTTTATACGAAAAAGAAGAATAATGATAAGTCATCTTATCAATATTCCATATGTAAGCTTTTTGGTCACTATACTCAACAGTATAATTTTTCCACTGATATTCATAAGTTGAATGAAAAATGATTGTGGCCTTTTGTATATTATTTGCCCAGGAACTTCCTGTAGTTAAAATGTATGTCCATGTTTTCCATGAATAACCAATGCTGTCGGAGCCATAAGCATAACCTGATTTATATTCATCTACAACTTCCAGAGTCTGACCCGGCTCAAAAACAAGCTCTGTTGTAAACCAGAAATCAAATCCCCTATCTGAATTTGCCGAAGAGACTAATTTTCGTTTTAGAGATTTTCCGTTACAGGTGCTTTTGAAGTTATAATATTTTTCAATTTGTTCTCTTGTTGCCGCATCATCTTTTAATGGTTCGTCTGGATCTCCCCTAACTCCCACTTCCTCATACCATTTTACAGGAAAACCGATTGTTACAGTCTGCTTTTGCGAAGAACAATTCTTAAAATGAAATGTGACTTTTACCTTGCTTTCCCAGATTTCTACAACTTCATCAGTCATTTCAATCGAGTCACAGTCCTGAATTCTAAAGCCCCCCAAATAAGGCTCAATCACCCCGTGCGCATCATCCGCAAAGCAATTCACACCAATTAAACATAACATTATTAAAACAATTAATTTTTTCATTTTTTAAACCAGCCTAACATTATGCTACAACAGAAAAATTAATTAATCAAAGCTTTTTGCATAAAATTTGTATAAGATTTATTGACTAATTAAAAATCTAAGTATTTAATCCAAAGATACAAGGATCCTTTATTATATCTAAGTTTTTAAGGAGATTTTTATGAACACACAAGAACTACACAAATTGATTGAAACAAAACAGCCGAACATCTGCCAGGTGGTGGCATACAAGGCTGGTAAAAAGGTTTACTCTGACTGCTGGAACAACTACAAGGTTGATGACTGCGTGCATGTAATGTCTGTGACCAAAAGTGTTTTTGCGCTGCTGGTCGGCATTGCGATTGATAAAGGACAAATTAAAAGTATTGATGACAAGGTGCTTGATTATTTTCCGGAATACAAAGTAAAGCGCGGCGAAAAGACAATTTATGATGTTACGATTAAGCATCTGCTTACGATGAGGGCACCATATAAGGGCAAGGGTGATCCGTGGAGCAAGGTATGCGCGAGTGAAAACTGGACTTACACCTCGCTTGATTTTTTAGGCGGGCGCCAGGGGCTCACAGATGAGTTCAGGTATTCGTCTGTGTGCATTCATATTTTGACAGGCATTCTTTATAAAGCTACTGGTATGATTACAGTGGACTATGCAAATAAATATCTGTTTGGGCCGCTTGGTATTCCGGCTCACAAGGTTTACATCGCCAAGTCTGCAGAAGAGCACAAGCAGTTTACAATTCAAAAGACTCCAAAAGAAGCGGTGTGGTTTAGTGACAGACAGAATCTTGGAACTCCGGGTTACGGTTTATGTTTGTCTGCCGAGGATATGGCAAAGATTGGCGTGATGTGTCTGAACAAGGGTGAGTTTGGCGGCCAGCAGATTGTGTCTGCAAAGTGGATTCACGACATGACCCAGCCCCGCACTGTTGAAGGTAAACATTTCCGCGGAATGGATTACGGATACATGTGGTGGATTATCAGCCGAAAGAAAAGAATTTATGCCGCCATTGGAAACAGCGGAAACGTGATTTACATTAACCCGGAAAAGAAGGTTGTTGTGGCAGTAGCCTCATATTTTAAGCCGACACATTTTGACCGCGTTGATTTTATTCAACGGGAGATTGAACCTAGGTTGTAAGGTAAGCTGATTTGAGATTTCTTCATCCGGAACAATTGATTGTTACGCAGCGGGCTTGATCCGATGATATTACATATTAATCCTTTGTATAATATTCAAAGGTTTGTTGAGCTTCATAATTATCATCTTTAAATTCACTTTTTCTGTATATATCTATTTTATCATACATTTCTTTTGTCCATCGCATTTCAAACTCGTATTCATGTGTTTCTTCAATATAGCGCTTTGGTCTGGAAATAGAATAGTTGTGTATATCTTTAGTAAGCGTATTTTTTGTATCACCATAATGTTTTCGCAAATTGTTTAAAACTGCTTCAGAATCAATTTTTTGCTCTTTAGAACCCGGAACATAAATATAAAAAGACCCCATCTGAAGATCAAAATCCGCCCAACTATGTAGATTTATATAAATTGCATTATTATCTTTACGTAAGTTTTCAATGAACTGCCTCCTCTCCTTAGCATTTTTAATAGTTTTTGTGTGCTTTATACCTTTATTCATTTTTGAAATAATTTTGTCAATATTTTCCTTTGGAAAAAGGCATTGA
>CACWIL010000178.1 GCA_902760905.1 uncultured bacterium | reverse complement strand
ATATGTTGAAGCCGGAAAATTATTTTGCTGAACTTCATTTTGTGAAGGAGGCTCAAATGCATTTTGCCTCGGTTCTTCAAAGCTGTATGTTTTTAATGATTCCGTTGTTGATGTTACATCTTTGGCAAGGTTATCATATATTTCGATAAGACTGGTATTAAAAGACTGCTCGCATACTTTTCCCAGTTTTTTAATTTCTTTTAAAACCGATTTATTAACTTTAAGGTTATCCTCCGGTGACTGATAATAATAAAACATATTATCACCGCTCTGATTCAGAATAATAACAGCGGAATCATTACCTTTATGAGATATTCCGTAATAAGGATTTTTTTTCACCATATTAAAATTTTGAGTATTATATGCATTCTCAACCAACGGCTGCATTTCAGTTGTTTTAATACCTTTTAGGTAATACAAAGCACTTACTGCATAACAGTTAGTTGATGTTGCAAATATTAAAGTCAGTACTGCTGTAAATAATTTTTTCACCGGTTAAAATTACCTCTTTATTTTTTATTTTGTTGTATCTTTTATAACTGTTTCAGTAACTTGTTTTGTTGTAGTCATTGAACCGTCTTTATTTATCTTGAATAAATATTCAATCGTATTAACCGAGAACGGATCATGCATATCAGGCTGCGCAAAACAAATCCACAACGTAACAGATACTACTATCGCAAGTATGAAAAACAGTACCATTTTAAGCCCGAATTTTATTAATTTTATAAGTAAAATAGCGATAATAACTGCGATAATAATACCAATTAGACCTAATTCCATTTCAATCCTTTCTTATAATAATCCTTAACTAGATTATATAATTAAAACTATATAATTAAAACGAAAAAATAAAAAATAAGTTCATAGATTTTAACAATTTATAAATAATTTCTATTAACTTCATTAAAAAAGAAGGAAGATTCAATAATCATCCTTCTTATTTAATTATTGCATATAACAAAATTAATATTTGTAATGAGCAAATGCTTTATTAGCTTCAGCCATTTTGTGAGTATCTTCACGTTTCTTGCAAGCTTGACCGCTTCCGTTTGAAGCATCAATCATTTCGTTAGTTAATTTTTCTACGAATGACTTACCGCTTCTGTTCTTAGCAGCTGCAATAATCCAGGAAGAAGCAAGTGCAAAACCTCTGTCCGGCTTAACATCGATAGGAACTTGATAAGTTGAACCACCGATACGTCTTGCTTTAACTTCCAACAATGGAGTTGCATTAGTAACTGCTTTCTGGAATATTTCCAAGCCTTTTTCATTTGTTCTTTCTTCAATCTTAGCGATTGTAGCATAGAATATTTTTTCAGCTAAAGACTTTTTACCGCGTCTCATTACACGGTTAATAAATTTAGATACATCTACGCTGTTGTAAATAGGGTCAGCTGTAGGAATTCTTCTTTCAGGTTTTGATCTTCTAGACATTATTTCTTACCTCCCTTAGCTCTCTTAGCACCATATTTAGAACGGCTTTGTGTTCTGTTTGCAACACCTGCAGTATCTAGAGTACCACGAACAATGTGATATCTTACACCAGGAAGGTCTTTAACCCTTCCGCCTCTGATTAGAACAACACTGTGTTCCTGAAGATTGTGTCCGATACCCGGGATATATGAAGTAACTTCAAATCCGTTAGTAAGTCTGACTCTGGCAACCTTTCTCAAAGCAGAGTTAGGTTTTTTAGGGGTTGTGGTATAAACCCTTGTACATACACCGCGTCTTTGTGGACAATCCATAAGAGCCGGCGATTTGGTTTTGTCTGACAGCTTTTTACGTTCTTGACGAACCAGCTGATTCATTGTAGGCATAACTTTTTCTCCTTTATGCTTTTCTTGTAGTACCATCTCACAAGATAAATATAATACAAGCTATTTAAAAATCTTTTGGCTAGTAGTTTCTAAAACAGCTGAGTTACATTTACCCCGCCCCCTGAGCCGTCAAATCCGGCAAGAAAATTTCGACTAGGGTAACTCTATACTAAAATGAACATAAGCTATTGTCAATAAATTTGTGACATTTCGTGTCTTTTATTAAGTAATATAAACTTTTAGTAGGTTTGTATATCAACCTTTTGACATACAAACTTTATGCTAATATAATTAAAACAATAAAGGGGCTAATTATGAACAATGAAGTTAAATATACTGCAGTTGAAGAATTTTTAAACGCTTGTACGCACTCTATCGGAGCACTGTTTTCCATTTATGCAATAGTAATGCTTGCAGTATCATCTCATAATGCAATAGAAGCATCGTCGACAGCAATATTCGGAGCAACGCTTTTTATTCTTTTTCAGTCCTCAACACTTTATCACGCAATGGTTAATGAAACGGCGAAAAAAGTTTTCAGAAAAATTGACCATAGCGCTATTTTTATGTTAATAGCAGGAACTTACACACCTATATTTTTACTTGTGGTAAAGTTTCCTTTGTCCGTTGCCTTACTTTCAATGACCTGGTATTTGGCTATTACAGGAATTATATACTCATGTTTAACTTTAAAATTTAAATATCTTTCAACCGGTTTATATCTTGTTATGGGCTGGCTTTCACTGTTTTTATTCTATGCAATATGGAATAATGCAAGCCATTTGGCAGTTTGGCTGCTCTTAATAGGAGGTATTTTCTATTCTTCAGGCTGCATTTTTTACCTTTCAAAGAAAAAATTTATGCACTGTATTTGGCACTTGTTTGTGCTTGCCGGCGCTGTTTTACATTATTTATCAATAATGGAAATCCTAAAAACAACAGTTTCTTAATAAATACTAGCCATTTTACCGATAGACATTCTACCTATAGCGTTGACAATAATAATTGTAAGAATAGTTTACGTTGAGAAAGGATAACATGATGCTTACCCGGAGAGAAATGGAAGTCCTTGACTTAATTGTTGAAGGATATACAAACACAGAGATTTCAGATAAATTAATGATTACAAAACATACAACAAAAGCCCACGTTGCTTCAATTTTTCAGAAAATGGGAGTTTCCAACAGAGTTCAGGCAACTGTAAAGTATTTAAAACAACATTACTCGGACCAATTATCTTTATAATGCGCATTTGCAGGAACAATTGCATAATACATTGTATATTCACGCTCCCTGCCTACTGCACTCTTTACAGTAAATAAAAACTCTTTTACTTCAGGTTTATCATATAAATCGGGAACGGAAGCTTTTATGTATCCGTCCATATAAGCCGGATTTCTTCCTATAATCAAAGCTCCCGATTTACGTAAATCATCCTTGTTAATCCAGGGATTAGGATAACCGTATGTATCAAGAATCACACTATACTTATCATTATATAAATGCAAAGGAACTGTTAATTCAATGAAGCCGCCAAGATATTTAATCTTTTGTCCTGTTTCGTTTTCATAAATATTTGTTAGAGTTTCTGTAACTTGTTCAACAGGAAAACGATTTGCAAAATTTTTCTCTGTAGCAAAAACTATCGATAAAACTATAACTGTTATAAACATTGCTGCAAAGACCCAGCTTAAAATATACTTGATAACTTTATCGGATAATTTAAACTGAAAGAAATAAAATAACATTATACCGCTCATAAACAATAAAGAATATCCCCACTGCGGAATCATATAATTACCGTTTAAACCATGCAATGACTGAAGGATTAGCGGCATAACACCTGAACAAATTAAAAATATCTTAGTATCACTGTTATTTTCTGATTTTATTCTTTTTTCTTTTGAAAATAGAAAGGCTGTAAAATATATAAACAATACACCGAGT
>CACWIL010000177.1 GCA_902760905.1 uncultured bacterium | reverse complement strand
ATAGCCCATTTTTCAGGTTCTTCCCATTGTTTTGTATAACCGACTCTTTCTTGACCAAAGTACTTTTGGCACAAGTACTTGTCAACGTCATCGGCATCAGAAAATCGAGTTCTAATACCCTCTGCCCAAGAAGAAAGTTTTTCGTCAAGAGCATGGACACTTTGGTTAAAATCTGAATAAGGATTGTTCATTTCGTCAACAGATTTAAGTTCGTCAGATTCATATCTGTTAACCATTTTTTGATACCAATCGTCAGGTTTTTCAACCGTTCTACGACCTTCTACATTATAATAGTTGTAATATCCTATTTCAGTCATCCATAACCTCACTTATGATATATATACATTATATCACTTTTTAAAATTTTCTCAATCATTTAAAAATTTTAAATTGTAAAAAAATATCAGAGAGTTTTAAACATTTTCTCTGTTTAATTTGAACTGTCGGACAATTAAAATTAAACATTTTCCGACTTAATTTTTGCAAAATGGAACTTGCTTAATTTGGTTGTCCGACTTGTTTAATTTTAACTGTCTATTTATACTGTCTTGCTGCGCTCACATTAAACGTGCCTACGTGTTTTGCTTCAAAGAACTTCGTTCTTCTCGCAAAAGCACTTCGCACTCTGCTCGCTTGCGCTGGACTCTCACCAAAGTTGGTTCTCGCCCTAACCCAACAAACTTCCTCATGTCAAAAAGAGGGGCTAAACCCCTCTTTTTGACATGAAAAAACTCCCCAGGTTGGACTCGAACCAACAGCCTACCGGTTAACAGCCGGTTGCTCCGCCATTGAGCTACTGAGGATTATTTTTTACTTTTCCTCTCGATGCGGAGCAACTGTTATTCTTTTCTTGATCCGTTCCGCCCGGCTCCACTCAAAGAGCTATTGAGGATTATTTTTATCTTCTGCATTATTCAATTAACGCATTTGGCTTATTCAATTGTCGCAAGAACTCTTCGCTCTCACATATAATATACTACCAAATAAATTTATTTTGTAAAGAGGAAATTTTAACCAATCTTAGAAAAATTTTTATTTTCTATATTTTTGAACATATTTTTTGTTGCACTTTCTATTGGAATCAGGCTCTCACCCTGCGCAACAATTTGTGCTAAAATAAAAGCATGACTGAAGAATTTGCACTTAAAAATTATGCACACATTGGTGATGCCGTATGGGAAGTTTTTGTAAGAGAATACGTAATCCAAAAAACTTCTAACTCCAAGCAGCTGCACAAGCTTACAACAGATAGGGTTAATGCAGCTTTTCAGATGAACATGCTTGAATATATTCAGGCTGACTTAACAAATGAAGAAAACGAGCTTGCACGCAGAGGCAGAAACCTTCCAATTCCAACAGGAAGAAAAAACATTCAGCACGATTATCGTCTTGCAACGGCATTTGAGGTTTTAATCGGATATTGGTATATTCATGACAAAGAACGACTAAATTTTTTCTACAAAAAATTCTGCACGCTTAATGTCTTTAGCTAACCTAGTCCTTCTTTATAAACTCTAACAAATTAAATTTGTGTGGTTTTTCTATATCTTCTTCTTTTTGGGAGTTTATTATTACAAGTACTTCATCCTCTCCGGACATTTTCAGATTGTTTCTTGCAATTGCTTCGAGTCCCTTAACCTCAGAAAAATCTTTTATACTGTCTTTTAACTGTTCATTCAAGGACATTGCTGTATCTCGGGTTTTTGTTATCTGTATAAGTTTTGCTTTGTACGAAACAATCTTTGATACGTTTAAGACAGCACTAATTGTTATCTGAACAAGGCATAACAGCAGAATTATTGTCATAAATGAATAGTAAAACCCCGGACCTGTTGAGGATTGTTTTATCTTTTTTACTTCTTCTGCATTATTTTCTTTTTGTATAACACGTTTTGTTTTTTTTCGACTATTAAACATATTTTTACTTAAATTTAAACCCTGTTGTAAAACTTACTGATTCTGACCTGTTACCATTTGAATAATACGATTGAGCAACTCCAAGCTCAAATTTCAATGCTTCTGCATATTTTTTAAGTGCCGGAGTATAAACAATAGTCAACTCCGTTTTATTTTTTTGAGATTGAACATAGTTTGAAAAAGAGTTCTTAATTGTAAGCCTGTCATTAAAATGCCATTCTGGAGTGACTCTTATGGAACTCCACTGACTATCTTCAAGCTCTCTGTTCGCTGACTGTCTAAGTGCTGTTTCAAACGAAAAGTATTTGGGACTGTCGTATCTCAAAAAAAAAGCAGCTGTTGATTCTGGCTGAGTATATGATAACTCTTCTGCAAATTTTGTACCGTACGTAAAACCACCCTTACCTACAACTACACTTGCATTTAACGGTAAAATATCACCTAGATCTCCACGATTGACCATTGAACGTGCCAGTGCGCTCTTTGATGTATTCGCGTTTGATGTTATATTCATGACCCCGGCCGGCAGGGTCAACTTCAACTGGGGGATGTTCACCTCCGGTTTTTTAATGTCCGCATCAAGATATATTGTCTCGATAAGGTTATCATCGTATTCAACACGCCCCTTTATTTCGTACTTTTCTTGTACTAACTCTTCTGCAGGTGAAGAAATTTGCCAAAGCATTATTATAAATATTACTGTTAAAAACCTTTTTATCATAGTTAAATTATAGTTTAAAAACGTTCGATATTCAAATCATGAACTTTTGCAGCAAATGATATGGGTTATAAATCAAGTAAGCATACCTCATTCGGCATAATTATATTTTTCAATTGTAACGAAATGTTTACAAAAAAAATAAAAAATAAGCAATTTCTTATAAACAAAAAACTTTAAAAATACATAGGGAAAAATTAAGGGAATATAAAAAGGAGATTTTAACATGGGAAATTTAAGAGTAACTACGAATGATTCTGTAAACATGCAGAAAAAACAACAGGCACAACAACCAAAACAAGCACAAAAAGAAAGTGTAAGCTTTTTTGATGAAGCCTGGTCTGGTAATCAAATCGCAAAATTAACAGGAGATAATGCTGTTACCGATTGGCTTCAGAATAAAGATAAAAAATGTACAGACGGAAAAGATGACGGTAAAATCGGATTCTGGGATGGTGCGAAGAATTTTGCGAAAGGTTTAATCGGTGGTATCCCGAAAGCAATAATTAATCACCCTGTAACAACCGCAGCAGTAGTAGCCGGCGGCGCAGCATTATTAGCTGTAACAGGGGGCGCAGCAGCACCTTTATTAGTGGCAGCCGGCGCAGCAGCCGGTGCCGTTCAAATCGGCGCAGGCGCATATAAAGCAGCAACTGCAAAAACTGACGCAGACGCAAAAATGGCTTGGGAAGGAATCGGAACAGGTACGGCAACAGTCGGACTTTCTGCAGCAGCAGTAAAAACTTCAAACCAGGCAGCTGCAAAAGGCGGAGTAAAGAGCCTGCAGGGTTTGGAAAAAGAAAGCTTTATTGAAAATCTGACAGAAGGAGCAAAAGCCATTCCTGAAGCATTTACACAATCAGGTAAAAATATTAAAGGTAACTATTTAACCTGGAAAACAGGCACAATATACGCTAACTCAAATGCAACAAGAAACGGAGTAGAAGCAGGTGTTCAGGCAGGAAATAAAGTTCCTGATGCATACAAAGTCGATTTAAACGGAACCGTAGAAGAAGTTCTTGCGAAGAACCCCGGTTTAAAATATGATGCAGCGCAAGGTAAATATTATGTAGAAACATCCTGGGGTGAAAATATGTACATACAGAATGAAAACTATATGTACGTAAAATAC
>CACWIL010000176.1 GCA_902760905.1 uncultured bacterium | reverse complement strand
TTAACTTTGTCCATAGAAATACGGTCGTTTTCAATTATACGTTCCCGTAACTGTCCGGTTTTGGGATATTTTTTATTCCAAGATTCATCAAACTCTCTTCTGGACTCAAGACCAAGATAGGTAGCACGAAAATTATGACAATCAGGATCATCTATATATGCCGTTTCATTATATATATCAATCGCACTTATACTCCTCTGTGCTGAAGATACCGCAAATCCATACATGCCCAATGTTGCATCCCTCGTTTGCGGTTCCATTATTCCCTGCGTAGGCAATCTTGAAACATCAGATAACATCTGACATGCCGATTCTACTCCTTTTCTAATTTGGTCTTGCAAAATTATTCGTGCAACTGTCGGATTTTCTTTTCCTGTTTTATAAAATGTATCCATACTGCTGTAGAATTTAGCATCATCTTTCATGTAATTTTTATATGCTGTAGAAACACTTGCTCTAACTACGTCATAATCCATTATATATCCCTTTATATTATCAAAATATAGTCACATTATATAATAATATATTGCTGGAATCAATTATATAAGGTGCATTTTTTTGCATCAAATTATTAATCAAACTCAGCTTATAGCTTATAGGTCGGGTTTTAACCCGACAAAAACTTATTGTATAATATTAGAATGAATTATAAACGTTACTTTATACCAAATTCTATGGTCTTTATAACAATTGTTACATATAATCGAAAAGATTTTCTTTTAGATTATATTGATTTAATAAAACGTTCTTTGAAATACACAAAAACAAAAATTTCTTTTAAAATTGATGCTATTGCAATTTTAAAAAACCATATTCATTTTATTTTACGACCTGAAAACATTAATGATTATCCAAATATTATTAAATATTTTAAAACATATTTTTCTCGTAATATTAACATTGATAATTCAGATTTGACAGATGGTAAAAAGCATAAAAAAGAAAAGGGTGTTTGGCAGAACAGATATTGGGCACATATTATTTTAGATGAAAACGATTTAAACAAACACATTGATTATATTCATTTTAACCCTATGAAACATTACAATGTTGCACCAAAAGATTGGGAATATTCATCATTTAAAAAATATGTGAATAACAAATTTTATGATATAAATTGGTGCAATTTTGAGGATAAATACAAAATCTCAGAGTTAGATTTAGAATGATTAATAATGTTTTTGTCGGGTTGAAACCCGACCTATAATTAAATTTTTCAATTTGTGTGTTCTTTCTTCTCAAACCGATTGTTTATTTCAAGTAATCACATTTATTTTTCTATAATAAGAGCAACAGATGTTATATCATAATTACTTATTCTGAGTTTCATATGTACAGAAAGGCTCTGATACGGAGGCTTGTCTACAAACTTGTCAGCAACGGTATTTCCTCTGTCCAACACAAGAGGATAAACCTTATGTCCATCAGCTTCAAGTTCACGGATTAATCTGCGAATATCTTTTTCCCGATAAAAACTCAAACCCGGAGTATCCAGAGTCTTATCATTGGATGTCAAATTAAACTCCGTTATATGAATCGCCAGACCACCTTTTCTTAATGTTTCTAAACTGTTTTTAACAAATTTCAGTCCGTTTTCAAGAGAACCTATATGCTCAAGAGAAGAACAAGACCAACAAAAATCATAATCTCTGAGTTCGCTTGGAATTTTATTCATATCTACATCCATAAAAGTAACATTCTGCTTAAAAATCTCTTTATCACATATACCGCTTGCATTAAGTTCCAGGTAGTTATCTTTGATATGCTGATCTGTATTTACCCAGGCACCTGCATTATTATCATTTATATCCAAATCCGTAGCCATAATTTTACAGCCCATAGATGCAAAGAGTGCAACTAACGGTTCTTTTCCGCAACCAAAAACCAGACCTCTTTTGCCTTTCTTAAGCATTTCGTGTTCAAACAAAGTTTGGCAGACATACACAAACTCCCACTGTTTTCTGTAATATATAATATCTTCTTTTAATCTGTTCATCCAATAAATGAAAAACGGCATGTCAAAAAGTTTTGAGTTGCACAAACATGAAGTGGTAGAATAAGGAGCTTCCGGATTATATTTGAGGTGAGTTTTTTCCCAATAGTTTTTTCCGAAAATTTTACCGTAAAATTTCTTTTCCGTTTTTTGCGGCAAAGCAAGAACATCACGTATAAAATCCTTTATCTGCAACATTATTAATATAAACTTAACTTCCACCATAAACCTCTTTCTGCTTTTAATCAGGATAATCTTCTTATCATGTCCTGTGCTTCTTCATCTTCAGCGAAAATATCGGTAAGTTTATATAAATACTCAAGAGCTTTATCATTATCTCCCAGTTTTTCATAACATTTAGCCAAACTTCTTAAAACAGAAAGATTTTCGGGAAATTTGGACAACAGATTATTAAATATATTAATAGCCTGCTGGTATTCCTCAAGTTCATAATAAGTTAATGCCAGTGTATTCTGTGTTTCTATATCAGGATTTTGCTCAACAGCCTTTACAAGATATCTTTTTGCATCTTCATACTCTTTTCTTGCATACATTATTCTGCCGGCACAGTATTGGATATACTCATGATGGTGGTTAATATGCAAAGCCTTCATTATATATTCTTTAGCCTCATCCAGCTGATTCAGAACAAGTTTATTCAAAGCCATAAAAGTCAAAGCCAAAATATTTTCCGGCTCTATTTCCAATGCGTCAAGATAATACTTTTCTGCCTCGGCATTTTTTGAAATAGAATACAGAAAATTACCGTATTCAAATAAAATCTCAAAATCGTTCGGCATAAGCTCCATTGCAATTTTAAACTCTTCATCTGCATAATCAAACAAACGTTTATTTAAGTATATTACAGCCAAATCCTTATGAGCTTTTGCCATTTTTGGATTCATCTTTATTGCTTTTTTTAATATTCTTTCTGCCGCATCTGTATCACAAAGGCTTGACGATAAAACAGCATACTGGTGCATAACCTCAGCAGACGGATTGTTTTTTAAAATTATCGTATCGAAAAGCTCTTTTGCCCTGCTTAAATTATTTGTTTTTATATATAAATTAGCAAGTTTTTGTGCCGGGTAAACAAGCTTGGGATTAACATATACAATACCTTCCAGCATCAGAATTGCAGTCTGATTATCCCCGATTGCTTCATAGCAGCTTATAAGATTATACTTATAATTATCTTTTTCAGGATGCTGAACAAGTAACTTTTTATAAATTTTTATTGCTTCATCATATTGTTCTGACTTTACAAGTGATAATGCGTACGTTGTCTTAAAGATTTCATCTTCATCATCAAGTTCAATAGCTTTTTTTAAATATTCACAGGCTTCTTTGTGTTTTTTTTGTATTTGATATGCTGAACCCATATTAAAATACGCCATAGGTTTTTCAGGAAACATTTCTATTGCTTTTTTATAACACTCAATTGCATCATCACTTCTGCCTGTTGCAATATAAGCAGTTCCCAAGCTATTATATACGCCAAAATTGTCAGGAGCTTTTTCCATTGCTTTTTGAAGAGGCTCAACACTGTTTGCAAAATCTTTTTGCTTCATATATGCAGTACCGATTATAAAATCATACATGTAGTCATCCGGCGCATATTTTTTGGCTGTTTGAGCATATTTTATCGCATCTTCGGGTAATTCAAGCTTCAACAAAACAACACAAAGACTTTTATATGCCTCTTCATACTCTTCTCTGAGTTCTATTACTTTGAGATATGAGTTTTTTGCTGATATAAAATCACCTGTATTGTTGTAACAATTTGCAAGGTAAAA
>CACWIL010000175.1 GCA_902760905.1 uncultured bacterium | reverse complement strand
AGTCATTCTTAAATCATCTTTACTCAATTTGGCTGAGCAAAACCATCCAAGTTTTGCATTTCCTTCCAACCACTGCGTTTTTTCTCCTCTTACTGATATCTTTGTATTGTTAATCTGCAAAATACGATCTTCAAATTCAATGCTTTCACGAGTTTCATCATTTGCACAGTTATATAAAATCTGCAAAATCTTAAATACAGGTTCCATATCCTCGTATAGAAGTTCATTTTCATTGACTTTTAATTTAAAATATTTTCCGTATCCGTAATCCGTATTATTCAACCTTGGTGCATACCAACGTTGGGCAGAGATCAACAGAAAATCTTCGATATCTTTTTCAAAGTAATAACCATGTTTATTCTGTATTTGGCTTAACAGTTTGTCGTACTCTACATACGGAATAATAACTGTCGTACCAGTTTCTAAGCCGGTATATTCTCGAAGGTCGAATATTTTTAAAAAATGACGTATATAGTTTTCGTCTGTTATAGGAACAGTCCTCTCACTGTTTTTATTCTCTCTATTTCCCCACCATGCAATTCCCATAGGGCATTTTTTCAGAGAAAAATCTTCAGTTTCATCCTGAATTAGAGTTAACGCAAGTCTTGATTCATATTCTCCAACATCGTTTATGATTCTTGAATAAAAAATCACAAGACCGCATCCCATTCTAAAATATACAGTTTTTCCAATCCCCCACGATCCCCCAGAACCAGGATTTTCTTGCGGTTTTTGAACGTCATACACAAGTTTATATATATTTCCGTAACTGTTTCCTTCTATTTCCTCAGGTGAACATTTTCCCGTAAGTCCCTCAGTACCATAATCGCGCACAGATATATAATTATATTTACCATTACCGAAGCGATTATCAAGGTAGCCATCTAAGTCATCAAGTTCATTACTGAGTTCGGAACTAGAAAAGCATCCCGTATTAAAACAAATTTCTGCAACTTTATCCTTAGGGGTTGCATCAAGGCTGTTCTGTATGGATTCACGGACAAACAGATCTAGTATAGGCATACTGAAATTCTGATTCATACGCAAAACAGCTTTTCCGCTTGGTGTCATTCTTTCACGTTTCAGTATTTCAATTTCCATATATCAATTCCCCATCTTCTATGTCACAACCGTAAATATCGAAGTCATGATCAAGTTTCACTCTGATCTTAGTTTCATATGCAGCTTTTTCTTTTGTTCCGGGAATATGAATGCATACACCGATCAAATCATCAGGAACATTAAGATCCTCACGAGTCTCCTTCTGCTCTTCTGTTGCCTTTGAATTTTTATCTATTCTATATATGAGAAGCATAGGAATTTTTTCAAAACCATCATTGGCACGTTGAGTTAGACAATTTGTCGGATTGTTATCCTTTAGAACCGGATTTTTTAACAGTGTGTAATCAACATACAAATCTTTCGGATTCCATAAAGCACCGATATCAATTAATGAATCACAGCCTACTCTTCGTTTCCTAGTTCTCGTAACCTTCCGGATTATCTTTCCGTCAGGAAGCTTCCACAAACTAGCATAGTCTGACGTTTCAACTTTTTTTCCAGCTACAACAACGTCCCAGTATTCGAAACAAGATTTATTACGAATACATTGTTCAATCCATTCAATTAAAGGTTTTATATCTCCAAAAACACACAATCTCCTCTGAAAATTGAATTTCAAAAGAAAATCTTTTATCAGCTCAAATTTGACATTATCCCAAAGCGCAACGCGACGGCTAACAGCTGAGTCTAAGAGATCATCACGAGATCTTCCAAGTTGTTTAAGAAACGTTTCCGTAATATCAATATTCTCCCTAATAACTGCTTCATTATTATCAAACAGATAAGTTTGTTTACTGTTTCCTGTACAGTCAAGTGTGGCTAATTCAGCACTCTGCATTTTGTTCTTGGATGTTATGTTAATGAAACTAGCCGCAGGCGAAGCTTTTACTTTCGGACCATATTCTGATGGAGATATACCTTGAGACATCATTCTAGCAATTTCCTCCCTCAGTTCCTGATCTAGTAGGGAAAGAAATTCAAACTGACTGTTTGTTCTTTTAGTTATCCATAAACGAGGAAGAAGTTCGTAACCTTTTCTATATCCGAACCAACGCCCCATCTGCATCAACGAATCAGCTTGTTTGCATGAACGAAGAAAATATGTGCTTATTAGACCTTCTATGGTCAGACCTCGAGAAAGAGTGGCTCCTCCTATAACAATAAAAGCAGGTGCATAACCAAGATCTTGTTTTTTATCAGGATAAACAAGACGCAGAAATTCTCCTTCATCAGTAGTACCATTGTTGGCACAGTTATCAACACAAAGATGAATTCCTCGGCAATACTTCAGTTGCTGTTTTTCATTCATTTTGATATATGAAACACCAGCATTCCACAGCAGTTTGAATTCTGTCTGAATCTCAGAAAATTCAGGCAAATCCTCAACTAATTCTATACCGTAGTCGCTGTACTGTTCCTTCAGTACTCTTGCAGTAAATTCATTTCTTTCCTCATCCCATATTTTTCGAGCATTATCAAGAATATTCTGAAGGTTAGCTCTACTAAACCATTGCTGTACAAGTTCTGCAATATTATCATGATGACTGATTTTCTGACTTGTATGAATCAGCATACTTACCGGTTTCTTGTAATTTTTATGGCTGCGCATATAGCTAGTACAACAGAGAAACCAAATAATAGAATCAATCAAACTTTGAGGAAGTTCATTTATATTTTTACCCTTATGAATATTTTCAATAAGCTTAACATCGTTATCTTGGATAGTACGAACAATATCAAGACCGTCATAATTACATTCTAGCGTTGAACATCCGAAAATCTGTTGCGGTCCGAAATATTCTTTAGACATCGGAAGTACGGCGATAAAATCCCTTGGATAAAGAGAATCACTTCCTGATTCATTCAAAACATTAGCATAAGGGGTAGCCGTGTATCCTATATAATTTACACTTTGAAAATATTTTCCCTTTCCGTTTGCTAGGCTGCATATCAGATCATTTATTCTTGATCTTTCATTGTTTTGAATGGAACGAGTATTTATGCCAGCCTGATCCGCTTCGTCATCAATAATGAGAAGTTTAACCTTTTTTTGCTTTTGAGGATCATTTATCCAATCATACAGATTCTGAAGCCTCCTAGAATTTTTTAAACAGACATTGAAATACCTAGTATTTGAATCATCAAATAAGTTTTGAAATTTATGATCAATTGCTTTATTACTTCCCAATTTGCTCAAAGTCTGCCACATTAAATTTTTACTGCACTTTTTGAAAGTTTCATATAGTCTTGTTTCTGTCTGCTGTCTTAGATTTTCAATAGTTCCAGAAAGAATAATAAAAAAATTCCAACCGTAATCTGCAGCCATAGTCATGAGAGCAGCCATGTTTGCAGTTTTTCCAGATTGGACATTACCAACAACAAGCCCTTTTATCAATGTTGTTTGGTTCCCTTCTTCTCCTCTGCTCATCTTTTGCAAAATTCTTAAAGTGCTACATTCAATTTGGTCAATAGTTTGATCTGAGAGTTTCTCATCATCTTTAAGATATTTTCGGTACAACTGCCAAGAACTCCGACGATCCCCAGGAACATCGTCTATATGATTATTTTCATATCTATTTGCATCAAAGATAATTGGAGCAGAACTTTCCTCAATCTGTCTTAATTCCAATTCAGTGTTTTCCTTTTGCCGTTCATCTTCTACTATTTTGTTCCACTGTTCGACGGTCAACTTGGGATACGTTCCATTTTCAACAAACCCATCAAGTATAGA
>CACWIL010000174.1 GCA_902760905.1 uncultured bacterium | reverse complement strand
GATATATTCATCATGCTGCATTTTGAATATATCTTCTGTTGTCATCCTTGAAAGACTGTTACCACGACGTCTGGCAGCTCTTTCAAGAGAATTTTTTAAAGATTGTTTTCTGTCAAGCTGTTCATAAAACTCCAACTGACGAATTAAGTCACGCAACGTAACAACACGATTATGATTTAATCTTACCGAAGTACGTCTTTGCAAAACCTCATCTATAGAAATGACATTATTTGTCGGAATATATTCTTCCTGTGAATAATCAAGTTCGTCATCCTCAGGGAAATACATCTCATCATCATGCTGCGGTTCAAAATCATTAATATCAAGTCCGTCTAAAACATTTGATTTGAGCTTTAACAACATTGCTGCAAGCCATAGAGTTCTGCCTGTAAGTCTTAAATTCTGAGCTTTCGATTTAAACAAATGCATCAGATATTTATCGGTAACATCAACAATGTCAATATTCCAGGGGTCGATTTTTCCCTGTTTTGCCATATTAACAAGAATATCAATTCCGTCTACTTCAGCTTCATGAACAAAATTATCCTGATTTGGTATATTCATACTTTCTATACTGTTTAATGCCATATCACCCTTTGAGATTAACCGATTTGCAGACATTACCGCTCAATACGGCTATTACCTCATAATCATTTTATATTATATCTTTTCTTCTGTACTCATCTAAAATAAGTATTTTCAAATCGGGCAGAATTCTACCCCTCCCTGCTTTCAATTATACCATATACAAAGTATAACGCAAAATAATGCAATAAAACTGTCTAAACTATACCATTTCCAAATCTCTCAGTTTTACACCCGTTACTTTTGATATACCTTTTTCCTTCTGCGTTACACCAATAGTTCTGTGTGCTGATTCAATCATAGGTTTTCTGTGACTTACAACAATAAACTGTGTTGTTTCAGCCTGAGATTGTACGATATGTGCAAGTTTTTCTACATTAATACCGTCTAAACTTGCATCAACTTCATCAAAAGCGTAGAACGGAGCAGGCATGTACTTTTGAATAGCAAAAACAAATGCCAATGCTGTCAGAGCTTTTTCACCACCTGACATACCGGCAAGTCTTTGTTTCTTTTTATCTCTTGGCTGCGCCTCAATATCAAGACCGCCTTCAAAAGGTTTTTCTTCATTTTCTAATATCAGAGTTCCTTCACCCTCAGAAAGTTTATGGAAAATATCCTTAAAGTTTTCATTTAAAGCATTATAAGTTTTTAAGAAAGTTTCTTTCTTTAAATCCTCATACCCTTTCATTCTTTCAATAATTTGTTCTCTTTCTCTTGAAAGTGTTTCAATTTTTTCCTGAAGCTCAGACTGTCTGGCAGAAACTGCTTCGTAGTCCTCAAGAGCTTTCATATTTACAGCCCCTAAATCATCCATACGTATTTGAAGTCTCTGGATTCTGCCATTAATCTCCTCTATAGACATTTCAACCGGTGCTATTTCGTCAACATTAACCCCTGCATCAACAAGCAGAGCTTTTGCTTCTTCTAGCATTGGTTCAAGTTCACGTCTTCTTGCTCTGAAGGATTCTATTTGTTCTGCAATTCTTTCTATCTCAGAAACCTGAAGTTTAGTTTGAGTTTCGAGATCAACAAGACTTTTCTGTATATCATCACGTTGTTTTAAGAGTTCTCCTAATTTGTCGGTAATTTCTTTTATTTGAACTTCAAGTGCATCCAATTCATTTTGCAAACCTTTAATTTCTTCGGTATATCTTGCCTTATCAAGAGCGAGGCCACGATTTGTATTAAGCGCATTGGAAATTGTTTCATTATGAGTTTTTATAGTAGTTTTTAAAAACTCAATCATGCTAAAAAGTCCTTCTATTTCATTATTAGCATCCGCCTTCATTTTTTCGTAGCGCTTTATTTCATTTTCAACACCGGCAGTTTTTTCTTTCAATTGTTTTAAATCAGCATCATTCATAAGCTCTTCTATTTCACGAATAGCATCCTGAATTTCAGCAACTTTATCATTCAAAAGAACGTGTTCTTCTTCTAGCTTATCCAGTTTTTTCTCAAGTGCAGATATCTCCGGTTCTACTGTTTTGATAAATTCTTGTTTTTCATCAATATCTTTTTGAGTATTCTCAAACATCGTAGTACCGCTATCAAGTTCAATTCTTGCTTTGCTTAGTTCTGTAACAGAAGATGAATTAGCCTCTCTGATTTCATTAATCTTATTTTCCAGAGAATCTCTTTTTACAAGCAGAGAATTGTACTTAGCCTGCAGTTTTTTTTGTTTTTCTCTGTAAGCATCAATCTCAGAATCTGAATTTTGTGCGAATTTAAGCCCTGTCCTCCTGATTGAACCGCCTGTTATTGAGCCTGATTTATCAAACAAATCACCGGATAAAGTAACCATCCTGTATTTGCCAATTAATTTATGAGCGGTTTCTCTGTCTTCGACAACAAGAGTTTCGCCAACTGCATAATAAAACGCATTAAGATACTCTTCATCAAAATCTATAAGATTTATTGCAAAATCTATAACACCTTTTTCTTTAGGAAGATTTAAACTCTTAGGGCATCTTACAATTTTATTCAGAGGAATAAAAGTAACACGGCCTGCACCTGCTGATTTAAGAAGTTCTATACATGTCGCGGCAACGTGTTCATCATCAACAACAATATTTGCCATCTTTCCGCCAACTGCAATTTCCATCGCAGTAGAATATTCTTCGTCAACCTGACCAAGCTTCATAAGAGGAGCATGTACACCTCTGATATTTGCACCTATTACAGTATCCACTGCACGTCCCAGATTCGCATCTTCATTTGCACGTTTTGTTGCTTCGAGCTCTATAACTTTTCGGCTTGCTGCCTGAAGGTCATATCCGACATCTGAAATTTCATTCTTTGTCTTATCAAGTTCATTCATTGTATTCTTGATAATCTCTTTGAAATCGTTAACTTCTTTTTCAAGCTGCTCTATTTCAAGAAGTTTAGAAGATTTTTTATCCTGATAATTTGCTTTAAACTCTTCCAGATCAAGAATTTTTTGTTTTGCTTCCTGCAAAGATTTTTTCTTAGAAGCCAAATCAGACTCCATCGGAGCTTGTTTTTGAATAATATTTGTTACCTTGTCTTTATACTCATCAAGCTCTTTACCCAAAGCAGCACGTTTTTCCAAATGTTTATCGGCAGTTTCCGTAAGACCTGACATATCAGATAATATTTTTTTTAGCAAAGTATTTTGTTCTTCTATATTCTTTTCAATATTAAGAACTTCCTTCTTCTTCGCCTCAATTTTCAGTTCATTATCCTTAATTTTACCTTCCTGAACTTCTATACCGTTTTTAGTATTATCTATAGTTTTAAGGTTTGCCTGAATCTGTTTGTCAGCATAATCAATAGATGCGTTTTTTCTGTCAATTTCACCTTTTTTGGACTCGGCTTTTTTCTGAAGTTCTATTTGCTGGCCTTCACCATTCTCTTTAATAGTCTGGCAAATTTTTTCATGCTCTTCTCTGATTAATTTCAATCTTTCGTTTAAGTCCTTTGACTTAACTTCTTCTTCCTTCTTCTTTTTTGTATAATCGAGAATATTTTCGTGAGCTTTTTCAAGATTGCGCCTGATATCAAAGAATTTAACAGTATTAATCTGACTTTCCAGCCCAGTTTTTTCTTCTTTTAATTTTTGATATTTTAAAGCAACTTCTTTTTCTTCTTTCAACTTCTCAAGACTGTTGTTAACCTCATTCAGAATAAGAGTTGAGTTTATAACTCTTTTTTCTACTGTTTCCAGTTCATTGTTAGCCTGTTCTATTCTTC
>CACWIL010000173.1 GCA_902760905.1 uncultured bacterium | reverse complement strand
TTGATTGATTTTTCCATTGCATCTTCCGGAGTTTTATATTCATCAATTTCAAGTGTTAAACCTTTATACTGACCAAGTGTAACTTCAGGTCTGAGCTCGATTTTTGCAGTAATTTTTAAGTTTTCGCCAAGTTTGTAGTCGTATGATTCTACGTATGGTTGGGCAACGATATCAAAATCGTTTTCTTTTATTACGTCAGAAAAAATAGCCGGAAGTGCTGATTCTAATGCTTCTGACTTTATTCTTTCTTCACCGATATTTTGCTCTACAATATTTCTGGGAGCTTTTCCCTTTCTGAAGCCAGGAATATTTACGTATTGAGCAAGTCTTTTTGCTGCATTGTTGTAATAAGTTGCTGCTTCTTTTGCAGGAACTTCAATATCGACTTTTACGATATTATTTTCTTGTTTTTCGATTGTTGTGTTCATTTATGTATCCTCTTTTCTAATAATCTTGATATGTTAACACTACTATAAACAGATATAATATGCAAATTACATAATTAAAACCGTTAATATATAATATATCTTTGCTAAAATTAATGTTTTATTATATTATATATTTATTAAAAGAGAGAAAAAGTATGAGTCTGGATAATTTTGTATACGAATCTGTATCTGATTTACTTGAAAACAAGTATGATGATGTAAATGAACGGATTGAAAAACACAAAGATCTGTATCACGATGATACGGCTATTTGTTTTAGCTTGTTGTCCTTATCTGCTTTTTTAAAAGAAGATTATAATCACTTCTATCAGTTTATGAATGATGCTTCCTTTATGGTTGATCAGACAAAAGAACCTTTAACTAAGATATTTCATGAACTTGTTCTAGGGTTTGTTAATTTTACGGAAAAGAATACTACTTTGTATTCAATAAACTACAATAAAGCCCGTAAGCTTTCCATAAAATATCAAAGGACTGATTTTTTTGAAAAAGTTAATGCAATGTTAAAATGTCCGCCGATTACTCATTTTACTCCTAATCATGGCGGTCAGACAAAAGATCCTTTAATTGCCCTGGTAAAAATAGGTCAGGCTGTAGCTGCAGAAAAAAATATTGATATTTTGATTAAAACTATTGCCGAAGAAACAAAAACAGCTCTTAATGCTGACAGGTGCACAGTTTTTCTTTATGATAAAGAAACTGATGAATTGTATTCAAAAGTTGCAACAGGGCTGGATGTGAAAGAACTCAGAATACCGGCAGACAAAGGTCTTGCAGGTCATGTTCTTAAAACCGGCGAAACAATAAACATTAAAGATGCATACAGCGATAAACGTTTTAACTCCGCAGTTGATAAAGAAACCGGGTACAGAACTAAAAATATGCTCTGTATGCCTATTAAAAACTTTAATCAGGAAATTATAGGTGTATTTCAGGTGCTTAATAAGTTTGATGAATATTTTACACCTGATGATGAAGATTTGCTCGTAGCAATTGCTTCTAATGCCGGTATATCATTAGAGAATGCACAGTTGTTTGAACGTCAGAGAAAGTTGCTTGAAGAACAGAAAGTCGTTTTGGATAGTTTTATTGAAACACTTGCAACATCTATTGACGCCAGAGATAAAATCACATCCGGTCATTCTACTCGTGTAAAGATGTATGCCGTTTTAATTGCAAAAGAGTTTGGAATGGAACAAAATGATTTGTACATTTTGGAAAAAGCTGCAGCTTTGCATGATATCGGTAAAATAGGTATAAGAGATGCAGTTCTTCAAAAAGAAGGAAAGCTTACCCCTGAAGAATATAAGCATATACAGCAGCATGTTGAGATAACTCATCATATTTTGGAAAAAATCCATATGTCAAAAGATTTTCAGCAAATTATGGAAATAGCGTGTTCTCATCATGAGAAATTTGACGGTTCCGGGTATTACAGACATCTAAAAGGCGAAGAAATACCTTTTGGCGGACGAATTTTAGCCGTATCTGATGTTTTTGATGCGATAACATCTAAACGTCACTATCGTGACAAAATGCCTATTGATAAGGTTATAAATATTATTAAAGATGGTGCGGGTTCGCATTTTGATCCGCTTGTTGTTGAAAAATTTCTTTCTGTTAAATTAAGTGAAATTGTTCGAGTTTTTTGTACGGAAAATTGTCTTTCCGTAGGCGAAAAAGATATGATTACTTTAGAAAAATATAATCTGCTTGATTTATATTACTCAATAGTAAATAATTGTAGTAACAAACTTTTACAAGTGTTTAATAAGTACTATGTAGGTGTGGATTTTGAGAATGAATAGAGTGCTAACATTTCTAATATGTATTATTTTATCATCGGCAGTTACCGCAAATGCAGAAACTGCGCTTAAGCCTTTTAATGTTCAGGCAAAAGCAGTATCTTCAGTGGCAAATATTGATACCGTTGCTAAAGATAATTTCATAAAATCTAAATATGCTTCAGCTGAAAATCGTTTTATACAAAGTAATGTAAAAGCTTCTTATGATGACTTTAGTGAACTTGTTGATAAGGCAGATCATGATGACTATGTATTTCTATTGTATGGAATAAAAATGGCTGAGTACGGAATGTTTGATTTATCAGATAAGCTCATTGACAGACTTGATGCAAATCATTTTACAGGTGCCTATGTAAAGGATATACGAAAATATTATTACCCGTCTTGGATTATGAATCAGGAGGATATAATTGTTTTTGCTGATGCATATTCTAATATTATTTATAACAACATGGCATTGGAGACAACCTCTGAATTGCTAAACTCTCCCAAACTGCCTGACTGTGATTATAAAAATTACTTAATTGCACTTGGCTATTATAAAACAAATAATTTAACAAATGCTTTAAAATACATTAATTATGCAATTACCCAAAATAGTGAAAATATTAATTACTTGTCGTTAAAAGCAAAAATTCTTGCTGATTCCAAAAAAACATCTCAGGCGTTAAAAATTGTGAAGGAAATAAAAAAGGCATCATTTTTAACAACGGATTTCCAGCGTAAAGTAAGAGCAACAGAGGAATATGTTTTATACAAAACTTCCAAAAATGAGGCTTTAAAAGATTATCATTTGGCATATTATTATCATTTACAGGATAAAAGTCTGCTTGCTATAAAAGTTCTACAGTCTGCAATTTTAGTATCAAAACAATATTCATCTGATATTTATGCACTGCTTGGACGTATTTATTATGAAAATAATGATCCTATAAGGGCATATGAGTTTGCATCTAAATCATATAAGGATAATAAGCGTAATTATATTGCTGTTTTAACATTGGCTGATGTTAAGTATGATCAAAAAAATTACACAGACTCTCTTTCTTATTACAAAAAAGCAAAGAAGTTGTCTAATACTACAGCATCTCAGGTAGGTATAGCAAAGTCTTATTTTGCACTGTCTAAACCTGATAAAGCAAAGAAGATTTATGAAAAATTACTGAAAGACAATAAAACTAACGAAGATTTGCTGGTGGAATCATTAAAAATTATTCCGCAAAGAGTTGATTATTACCTTCCAAGAGTTGCATCAATTGATTTGTCTAATAATAACATATGGCTTGGGCTTGCTAATTTGGCAATAAAAGACGGTAATTATACTATGGCTTCTACATATCTAAACAATTCTTATTATATTGACGAAAACAACTTTAAATATTATTATTATTTAAGTCTTGTGTTAAGAGCAAAAGGCGATATTGATTCAGCAAATCGTTCTCTGCTCAGCTGTGCAGATATCAATGCAGATTATAAGTCTGTAATAAATTCGGGATATAGTGAGTATTATGGAAACTAGTATTTTAATTGTAGAAGATCATGAATTAAC
>CACWIL010000172.1 GCA_902760905.1 uncultured bacterium | reverse complement strand
GCAACATGTACATCTAATGGTATATATAAATCAGCCGGTTTCATAAAATTCCATATACCAATATCTACCGCAGATTTTCTTACCATCCAACGTAAAAACATGTTCATTCGTTTCATAGCTCCGCAATTTCTTGGGTTAGGAAGCATATGATAAAAACCTTGTTTTGCGTTTTTTGGGGCTCTGGAATAAAAATAATCAATAACTTTTTCAAGAAAATGATCGTATATTTCTCCCCTGTCATGTGTAAATGCATATTTAAAAAGCTCTTCTAAGCCACCTGAATGCGTATATAACCCGTGTAAAATATCAAAGATTGGTATTATGTCATAATCTTTGGAAAAACGGTATTCTATGCCTTTTAAATTTAAAAAGTCGCCGTTTTTTATATAATTTGAGATGTCATTATCACTGCGGCTGAAAATTTCTTCTAATTTAGATATGAACATCTTTCTGTTTCCGTAAGCAAACAGTGAGGCTATAAAACCGTACAATTCTTTGTCTTCTTTATATTTACCCCTGTGTATAAATTGAACTGGATCATTTTTAATAAAATCTGTTGTTTCGTATTTTTCTACAAGTTTATCTAATCTTGTAATTGCACCATATTGAGTATTATATGAACCGAAATAAAGTGTTTTTATTCCTGATTGAATAATTGCCCAGGCGCACATTGGACAAGGTTCTAGTGTTACATACATTTCACAGTCAGCTAGTCGTGATGTTCTGAATCTTTTTTGTGCTTCTTTTATTGCAAGAATCTCAGCATGTGCTGTTACATCATTATTTTCTTCTCTCTGATTATGAGCAGATGAAATAATTATACCGTCTTTTTTTATAACACAACCTACCGGTACATCTTTTATACACTTTTTGCTCTCTTCAATTGCATTTATCACTGGTAATTAATTTATCCCTGTTATTTTTCCCCTAGCCTTTGGCTTCGTCACCCCAGAACTCGTCATCATAGTATGCAAGTTCAAGTCCGCCAAGAATAACGACATCACCATTCTTAAGTCCGTGTTTCTTCAGTTCTTCAAATACTCCCATTCCTTTAAGAATGTTTTGTAGTCTTATAACTTGTTCAGTGTTTCTTGAATCCGTAACCTTTGCAAGTCTGTTAATTTTTCCGCCGTCTATTACAAAAGCATCTTTAGCTATTTTACTAACTTCAAAAGCGCTGTCATCATTATCATAAGCACCTAAGTCTTCTTCTATTTGGATATCAAAAATCGGTTTTGGTATTTCATCGACTTTTTTATCAATAAAATGCAGTAGTTCTTTTACACCTTCTCTTGTGACTGCTGATATTGGGAAAATATCATTTGACAACTGTTTAAACTCTTCTGTATATTTATTCAAGTCATCTTTTTGAATGGCATCAATTTTATTCAGTACAAGTATTTGATAAAGATTTCCAAGATGTTCTGAGTGTTTTTTAAGCTCATTATTTATTATTTTATAGTTTTCAACAGGATTATCAGCCGTAAGATCTACTATATGAACCAAAAATCTGCATCTTTCAACGTGACGTAAAAATTCGTGCCCCAGCCCCACACCTTCTGAAGCTCCTTCTATAAGTCCAGGAATGTCTGCAATTACATATGATCCTTCTTCCGACTTTTGCACAACACCCAGATTTGGTACCAATGTTGTAAATGGATAATCTGCAATTTTAGGTTTAGCAGAACTTACAGCACTTATAAAAGTTGATTTTCCTGCATTGGGCATACCTAATAAACCAACATCTGCAATGAGTTTTAGCTCAAGTTCTAAAACTCTTTCTATTCCAGGCTCTCCAGGTTCACAAAATTGCGGAGCTTTCTTCTGTGCTGTCGCAAAACGTGCATTCCCTCTGCCGCCTCTGCCGCCTTTTGCAATAAGAATTTTTTGTTCATTCTCAGTAAAATCTGCAATTATATTACCGGTTTTTGTATCACGTACCATTGTGCCAAGCGGAACTCTGATGAATAAATCCTTCGCACCTGCTCCGTGCATACCTTTTATTCCGCCATTTTCACCGGATTTAGCTTTATAAACTGATTTTATTTTAAAGTCCAAAAGTGTAGACATGTTTTCATCCGCAACAAAATAAATGTCACCTCCACGTCCTCCGTCACCACCGGCAGGACCGCCTTTATCAACGTATTTTTCTCTGCGCCATGCTACCATACCATTACCGCCATGACCTGAGATTACACGTATTTTAGCTTTATCCAGAAATTTTACCATTGTTTCTTTTTATACCTTTATTAATAAATAAGTTAGCATATTATTTATCAAATGCATTTATAATTTCTTCTTTAAGTATTTTTACTTTTTTAAAATTATGTAATATTGATACAAATTTATTTATCATAGTATTATTGTCTTTGCAATCTTTTATATATGCATCTGTACTGTCAGTATAAGTTCCGTCTATAAATAATATTTTATCTTTACTTGCATTTTGTGCGTTATATCTGTCATATAATATAACATCCAATTGTCCGTCTTCATCTTTTGTCGCATATGAGAACGCTTTTTCTACTAATTTTATTGAATCTTCTGATATTTGAGAGTGTTGATTCCCTACGCGATATATTTTTAACGTAGCATTAAAATTGACATTATTATAGTTGTTTAAATTATTTAGATTTACTTGCATATTTATCCTTTATAACCAGTGTAATCATTATTTCCCTATATTAATTAACAAACAAACAAACGATAAAATCAAGAAATGAAAAATTAGTTTGTATTATAATATTTATATGAATAAAGTAAAAAATACATTATTTTCAGGAAAATCAATATCAATTGATAATAATTCCTTAATTATGGCTATTGAATCCAGCTGTGACGAAACGGCTTGTGCTATTGTCAAAGGCGGAAGAGAAGTACTCTCAAATGTTGTTGCTTCCCAAATTAAGATTCATGAAGAATATGGTGGTGTCATTCCTGAAATTGCAGCAAGAGAACATCTTGAAGCAGTAAACGTTGTTATAGATGAAGCATTTAAACAAGCAGGTGTAAAAGGGAATCAAATTGATGCTTTTGCCGGTACTGTCGGTCCCGGACTTGTCGGTTGTCTGCTTGTTGGGATGAATGCTGCCAAATCACTTGCTCTTGCTTACGATAAACCATTTATTGGGATTAATCACTTAAATGCACACTTGGCTGCTAATTTTATTGATACTGATTTGGAACCTCCGTTTATTGCTCTTTTGGTTAGCGGCGGTCATACACAAATAATTAAAGTTAAATCGTATTCCGATATGCAAATTATAGGTGAAACAATAGATGATGCAGTCGGTGAAGCCTATGATAAAGTCGCACGTTTAATCGGGCTTCCATATCCAGGCGGTCCGAAACTTGATAAACTGGCGCAAGAAGGAAATCCTTTTGCGTTCAAACTTCCGGAAGCAAAAGTAGGTGAATATGATTTTAGTTTCTCCGGACTAAAAACAGCTTCGTTGAGGTTAGTAAAAAGTTTTGAAGGGAAGGATTTACCCCTAAATGATATTTGTGCAAGTTTTCAGGAAACAGTTTCTGCTACACTATATAAAAAAGTTAAACATGCACTTGAAGAAACAAATTATAATCAGGTAGTATTAGCAGGCGGAGTTGCTGCAAACTCTGAGATACGAAAAAAGATTTTTAGTTTGGCAGATTTAGGATACAAAGTATATGCACCTCAGATGAAATACTGCACGGATAATGCTTCTATGGTCGCTTCGGCAGCATTTTTCTTTGATAATACCTTTGATAATATTGACGTTGAAGTGTTTTCAAGAGCTCATTAAATTACGGTGGGTAAATCTTTTATATTGTAGAAAATTTTTGCATTTTCAACAAACTCTTTGGGGTTTGAACTTACGTAAAAATCTTCTCTTCCGTCAGTTTCAGAATTGTTCAGTAAATTTAATGTATATAAATCGTGTTTTATATATTTGACAAAAATCTCTGCAGGATCAATAAATAACTCTTTAGGCGCATATTTAACAAATTCGTTCATCAGATACGGGTAGTGAGTACAACCCAAAATGATTTTGTCCGGTTTGAATTCCAGCATTTCTTCTATTTCATCTTTGATATGAAGTCTGTTCTCTTCAATGTTATCTCCTACACCTTCAACTATTCCGACCCAGTTTTTGCTTGCTAGTTCCTTAACTTGAATATTTGAGTTGTATTTTTTTAGTTCCTCTGAATATTTGCCTGATTTAACTGTTCCTTCAGTTGCAAATACACCAATTCGTTTATAATTATTTACTGCAATTGCTTTAGCACATGTTTGAATAATCGGGTAAATTTTAAACGGGTAGATATCCTTAATTGTGTCATAAGCCTGAGCTGATGATGTATTGCAGGCTATTACGACTGCCTTGACTTCTTTTGACAGCATAAAATTTAGTATATTTTTTGCATAACTGATAA
>CACWIL010000171.1 GCA_902760905.1 uncultured bacterium | reverse complement strand
TTCTGTCTGGCGTTTTACCATCTTCTGGATTTTCTCATAAGAATATTCAGAGCTGGCATTTTCCTGACCATCAGTTGTAATCACAAAGATTGTCTTTTCTGGACGATCTTCTTCGCGCGCATATTTATGAACATTTCCAATATGATGAATCGCACCACCCATCGCATCA
Source organism: uncultured bacterium (assembly GCA_902760905.1). Lineage (GTDB taxonomy): Bacteria > Cyanobacteriota > Vampirovibrionia > Gastranaerophilales > Gastranaerophilaceae > CAG-196. The sequence continues at coordinate 4,846 of CACWIL010000171.1, read as the reverse complement.
AGCAAGGCTGTGCAGCCATCTACGTAATACTGCTTGTCCGTCATCGGCTCAATTTTTTCAATCGGCACACGGTCGTGAATCACAGCACTTCTGTCGCTAAAAAGAACAGTCGAAACATAAGCCTCGCCTTCTTCTTTTTTCTGTCTCTCCAGGAAAGAGTTGTAGCCGCCGATTGTATCAGCCTCCAGCCCGCTCATTGAACCACTCTTGTCCAGAATAAAAACAATTTCTGTAAGTCCCTTTTTCATAGTCATCTCCTTGTGTCGCTGTCCGACACTGTGATTTTATGATAAGGAATTTACGTACCTGGAAGGTCGCCTTTTTGGCGAATGTTTATTCAGGAGCAAAGCAATTTAATCCATGTGAATCAAGAATAATATCAACTTCAACCAGATTAAAAATCTGATTCATCACACAATATTTCACGATCAAATCAAACCTGCTCGAAGGCATAAAGGCGTATCCAGCACTGGCGAGAAATTTCTCAAACTCTTCCAAAGGAAGCTCCAGAGCCAATCCCAGGGCCATTACAGTCTGTTTTTTTGGAACATAATCCTTGTTGCTGATAATCTTAGAAAAGAACTTTTTGTCGATGCAGGCTTTTTTGTAAACAGTTGCATTTTCGAGTTTACGGTCCGCAATCAGCAGCTGCAGGGTATTCTGAAAATTAAGACTTGCCCCACTCTGCTTTATGAATGCATCAACATCAATTGGAGAAATGTCACGAGCTTTAAATGGTTTGAATTTCGGTCGAATTCTTAGATGAGCAGGTTCTCGAATAATTGGTTCGCAAGCGCTGGTTATCGCTCTGTTCAATTCAACCGGCTCGCGAGCTCTGGACGGAGCCCTGTTATATTCTGCAGGCTCTGAAGTTCTGGCCGAACTTTCGTTCAGCTCTGCAGAATATTCTTCATCAAAATGACGTTCCAGAGTACGCCTCATGGAAGCTTCGTCAAACGATCCAAAAACGCCGTCCTCTTCCCCTTTCAAATTTTCATCAAGGAAGCTCTTTTGGAAATCCATAAAATCCTGTAGCCAGAAGCGGAATCGCCACGCTCTTACAGCCAAGATCTTTTGCAATTTTGAGGGATGAAGAATAACAATTTCTGAGGTTCTGAACTGTCTCCGGCTTATCTGCATCATACCTGCAGCCAACCGTATGAATGATATATTTGATTCCGTTTTTCTTAAGATTAAAAGATTTTGTTGAGACAGAATGCCCAGGTTCAATCACCCCGATTTCCTCACGGGCCTTCAAAAGCTCTTCCCTACCCGCCGCATTATAAACAGCAGTATCAGTCCCCCGCCCTATTCTCGGCAAAGGATTCGCAGTATTAACTATAGCATCTGTGTGAACTTTTGTAATGTCGTTACGCTCAATCTTAAATGACATGTTTATATTATAATATCAATATGCGTACCTTGGTAGTTATTTATTTTTTAGTTTTGTAAATCTGTCGTTCATAAGCATTTCAGGTAGTTATATTGCGTACTTTGGTAGTCATATCCATTGCGTACCTTAGTAGTCATTTGATAAAAATTCATGAAAAAAAGCGTACTCTGGTAGTTATATCAAACAAAAAATCATTGAAATTTTCGTACTTTAGTAGTTATATACCGTAAATTTGATAGCCTAAAAAATCAGCGTACTTAAGTAGTCATATAAATTTTTTTTGTAGATCTGTCGTTCATAGATTTCTTTTCTTGTATATCCGTCGTTCATAAACACATGTAACAGTTTTGTTATCCACCGGCAATACACATTACATACTATGTAACAGTTCTGTTATCCAAAGAAGTAGCCATTATACTATATGTAACAGTTTTGTTATCCATAATAACTCAAAACTTGAATTTTGATTATGTCATTGACAAAATCAAACGTTTTCGGAGCTTTTTTGGGGAATATACAAGGTGAAAAATCTGTATTATTATGATACTGGATAGTGGACTTATATGTAACAGTCTTGTTATCCAAATATGTAACAGTTTGGTTATATTCATCCACAATTTAAAGTGGATAACTCGTTCTGGATGTAACAGTTTTGTTATCTGAAAAAAAGTGCTTTTAAATGCATATATAGAAGAAAATGCACAAGGTTTTTGGCCTTGTAACAATATTGTTATCTACTTGTCACAGTTTTGTTATTTCTACCATTATATCTAATAATTAACTAATAATAAATTTATTAACTAGTAATAGAGATGTTGATACTGTGGATAACTCAAAAAATAGATAACAGAACTGTTACATATCAACATCATTTAGATAACCAAACTGTTACATATATAATTATGATATTGATGAAGATATGAGTGCATATCTTACATCATCCTGTAAAACAGGAGTTGGACTTTTGTACAAAGTAATTCCTGTTCCACCAGAATCAATATTTACCTTTAATTCAGGATAATATTTTTCTTTGATCTCTTTTATCTGCTCTATTATGCGGCTGTAATTTACATTTGCAATTTTTGGATCAGACTCTTCTGATACAGGCATAAACTGTTCAACAAGTCTGTCACGAGGCACAAATACTGGTTTATCTTCTGATAAGCCGTTATTTCTGTAAACAAGCCATGCATAGATATCTTTTCCAACAGGACTCGATATGTCCTTATAAACTGTGTAATTAATAGGCACAGCATGCTGCTGACAAAAGGACGCAAAGTTTGCTGATAGAACAATTTTAAAAGTTCCGATTCTGGGATTCTTTGTAGTTCCATCAAAAACTTCCTGATACTCAACTCCTTCTGTAAACAAAATTGTTGCAGTTCGTGTTGTCTTTACTGTTACATCTCCCTTTGGAAGTTTTTCCCCAGGTTCATAAAGATCTTTGAATAAGTGTCCCTGTACCTGCTCTTCTTTTTTCTGTTCAAAAGAAAATGTAGCTCTCTTAAAACATTCAAGCTGTTCCTGAATGTCTTTTCCTCTCTGACGTGGAAGCTGCATTTCTCTTAAAAGTTCTGCCATGGAATTGAACTCAATTAAAACAGCAGAATCCTTTTCTTTTGAAAGGACTGCATGAGTTGTAAATACACTCAATAAGAGTCGCCCATATTTACCGAAAGGTACATTTGTTGGTGAGTTTAAATAAAGTGATATACCATTACTGGCTCTGCGAACAAATTCTTTTTTATTTATATTCTTAAAAGGTAATGATGCTGTTGTGAAAAAGCTTGGAATAAAACTTAATTTTAACTGTTTTTTCCCATCATCTTTTTCGAGTGCGCCAAATAATTCATTTGATGAATTGTCTATTGGAAAAAGTTCATTATCCTGCTTTATGCGTTTTCCCATGTCTCCACCCCGCGAAAACTTTTTTAATTTGAAATTTTTGTAATTCCGCCTTTTGAAATTACAATATTTCCTGCAGCTACTTCTTTAGCAAGATACTCAAAAGAAGATTCTATATATTGTGTTACTGTAACTCCACAATTTGTACAAAACGCCTTAATTTCGTTTCTACGGCCCTTAGAAAGCCTTACATTCATTACATCAGCATATTTGTCTTTTACTGGTGCTGGCTTCGCTACAGAGGCTACTGGAGCCACTTTTGGCTGTACTACCGGTTTTTCAACTTCTGGTTCCGGAATTTCTTCTTCAACTGGTGTTACAGTCTTAGAAAGATTTGATTTCATCTGATTAAGGAATTCTTCAGGAATATCCTTCTTTATATCCTTTTTCTTTGCAATTGGCATTTTACGCTCCGATTATTTTACTAAATTTCTTAGTTTTTTGAGGGCATCGAGGGTTTCTTTCTTTCCGCCTCTCTGCTGAATTGTCTGACGTGCAATGGTTGCATATTTGAAATCCTGGTCTACAGGAACATAAACTACCTTGAAATCACCTGCATTAAGGCCTTCTGTGATGATATCTGTGAGTTTAATTGAACGGTTAATCTCATTAAGAACGATTGTTTCGAACTTTGGATTAGATACACGTTTTCTTTTCTTAAAACTATCCAGGTTATTCTTGAAAATCTGTAATCCGTCCTGAGAATAAGCATCTGCTTTGATTACAACAATTACTTCATCAGAAGCTGTCATGATATCTTCTTCAAAAGCATCAAAAGCAGGGGAGGTATCGAAAATACAATAATCAAAGCCAAGCTTTTCAACTTCCTCACAGAGGTCAACAAAAATAAAAGGTTCTTTAGCTGCTTCACTTGAACGATAAGTTTTAAGAGAGCGGCTGCCTTTTCTTTCGAGAGAATTTGTTGGCATGATAAAAAGATTTTTTATTTCTGTCTGGGTAATAGCCTGATCTACAGTTATATCTCCGTAAAGGGCTTCTGCTAGTTCATGTTCGAATGATTCAAGAAGAGTACCTGTTGAGTTGCCCTGAGGGTCTGCATCAATTAAAAGAACTTTCTTTCCTGCATTTGCAAGTTCAGTGCTAAGTGACAAACTGATTGTTGTTTTGCCTACGCCACCTTTCTGAATGGCAACTGCGATTTTTTTCATTTCCCACCTCAAAAAATCTATGTTTTTTCCTATATTTTAAATCTAATCATATTTTTTAGAAAATTGCAACACTTTTTTCTAATAAAAATTAGATTTCTACAAAGAAAGTTTAGAAATCTAAACAATTATCTAAACAGTGTTCTAAAGAATAATATTAGATATTATCTAAACAAACTAATAAAATAGATTAGAAAGATTAGATTATATCTAATCTTTTAAAAGGGGCTCTAGGATTGATTCTGAGAGGCTTTTTTAAGAAAAACGTGTAATATATCGATTTGGGTATAAAGTCGCTCTACGGGCCGTTATTCGCGTTCTTTAAATAAGGTATTTTTTGTAATATAAAGCTCTCGAAATGAATATATAGAGTATGTATTAG
>CACWIL010000170.1 GCA_902760905.1 uncultured bacterium | reverse complement strand
GCATTTAAGACTATTGACGAAGTAAAATCATCCGCTAAAGAATATGCAAGAGATATATTATGTTTGGATGAAAAAGGTGTTGCAGAACGTGTAAATAGTCGTATTAATACTTGGAAAGAAAGTACAAGAGATTTTATTGATGAATTTACTTCATACATACAAAAAATGAAAAAAGGTAATGTTTATATAGGCTGTGAGTATGGAAGATATGATACTAATGTGGCACAAATGTTTGACTATCTCTTTAATCCAAATAAGCGTTATAGCCGTACAGTTCCTGATGAAGACTGGGTGCATTGTGCTGAAAACTTGTATCACAACCTAAACGATTCTGATAAATTGAAAATGGGTTGGACTAAAGAGTTTGAAAAAACTTTCTTTGAAAGGTTGAGAAATCTGAAAAGTAAGATTCGCAGATAATATAGTAAATAGGACGGGTTTTAACCCGTCAAAAACTTAAAATTATTCAAAAGTGACTTTGCCGAAATAATCAAACTAATTGCATGATTGAGTCTATAACTGAGTTTGAAGTCAAAAACAGTAGCCAAAAAAATACAGGTACTACTCAAAAAAAATACAACAATCACGTTCCCTGAGAGGTAAGAACTCACAGGTTCGACTCCCTCTTTAACAAAAAGCATGAAAAATGCGCTCTCTTGCATTTTTCCGTTCCGTAATCTTTACATCGCTTTAGAATTGCTAACACAATTCTTTCGCTTATTAAAAATTGCTCCACATGTGGCATTCGCTTCGCTCAGCCACGAAAAAATGCGCTTGGTGGGAGTCGAACCCACGGCAGACGCGGTTTAGGAAACCGCCGCTCTATCCTACTGAGCTACAAACGCATGTTTATATTATTATCTTGCAAATGGCTCCGCTTCGTCAACCTGCTCGTCTTGTCCTTCGACAAGCCGACACCGTTGACTCAGCTCCGTCGGGCTGACGCCCTCCTTGCCTCTGGCTCGCCGCATGGCACTGAGCTACAAACGCATTTACTTAATCAGTATAACATAAAAGTTGTATTCTTTGCTCAAAAATGTTAAAATCAGCATAAGATGAGTGAGAAAAAAAACATACTTGCAATTTTGCCTGAGAGTATCGGCGGAAGGCTTACAACAAGCAGTCTGATAGCCGGTTTTGAACAGAACGGTTGTAATGTTACTGTTTACGATGAACTTTTTGATAACAATCTTGAAGAAGTATTAAAATCCGATTATGACTATATTACAGGGTATGATTTTTCAGGGCTGAAAATTAAAGTTGATAACAATTTAAAAATGCCTTCCATTAATTATTTTTCTGATGATATAAGAAGTAACACGTCAGGAAAGTACTGGGAGGAATATTTGCCGTATCTTGACGAAGATGATAATTATACGTTTTATTGGGATAAAGAGCTTACGGAATGTGAAAAATTTAAGAATATATATTATCTGCCTCATTTTGTAAATTTGGATATTTATAACGATTCAGGGGTTGAACCTGACTTTGATGTTATGTTTGCCGGACGTTTGGATACTGATTTCAGACTTAGCTTTTTTGAAGAACTTGTTATGAAAATGCCACACCTTAAAATTGCATGGTATGCAATTAACCGACATTATCAGGATGCAAGAAAAAGGGCAAATTATCCGGAAATAATTGATTTGTGTTATATGGGATTTATTGATAATGAGCCGGATATGGCAAGAGCAATAAACAAATCAAAAATAGTATTTAATATGCATTCACAAGGATTATCTTCGCTCAATTACAGAACATTTCAGACTGCTGCTTGCAAAAGACTTATGATAAGTGATTACAGGGAAGAACTATCACTTTTTAACGGTTATATGCCTTTTTATGAAGATATGTCTGATTTGATTTTTAAGATAGAAAACTACCTTGAAGACAAAGATGCTTATTCAACAATTACGGAGACTTGTGCCAATATAGTTCGTCAAAATCATAATTCTAAAGACTGTGTTGATTATATTCTTGATATAGTAAAATAAGAATATCAGATTATGAGGGCAAAAATGACAAAAGGTTTGTTTATAACATTTGAAGGTGCGGACGGTTGTGGAAAAACTACTCAGATTGAGCTTTTGGATAAGTATCTTAGAGAAAAGGGACAACAGACTCTGCTTACAAGGGAACCCGGAGCAAAAGGTTTGGGTGTAAAATTAAGGGAGATTTTGCTGAATTATGACGGTGAAGTTTCACCCCAGTGCGAATCTTTTTTATTTCTTGCTGACCGGGCCCAGCATGTTGACTGTATTATTAAGCCTGCCTTAAAAGAAGGAAAAGTTGTTCTTTGTGACAGGCACACAGATTCAACTGTTGCATATCAGGGATACGGCAGAGGTTTGGATTTAAGCAGAATAAATATGCTGAACGATATTGCGACAAGCGGGCTCAAACCTGATTTAACCATTGTATTTGATATTGATGTTGAAACTTCTATGCAAAGAGTCGGAAAAGAAAAAGACAGAATGGAATCCTCAGGAGTAGAGTTTTTTAATAAAGTTCGCGAAGGGTACCTTGAGATAGCAGAAAAAGAACCAAACAGGGTTAAAGTTATCAACTCTTCTGATACAATAGAGAATATACATAAAAAAGTTGTGGAGTTAATAGAAAAATTATGAATATCGAAGAACTAAAAGCACGTATAGACAAAAACAAGGAGTGTCTTTGACCGGGGGGGTAAATATAAAGAAGAACTTAACACTTTGGAAGCTCGTCTTCAGTCGCCTGACGTATGGTCAAATCAAAATTTGGCAAACGAGCTTGGGCAAAAAGTTCGTGAGATAAAAGATAATATAGAAAAATTTACCCGTTGGGAAAATATTATTGAGGATGCTCTTACCGCTCAGGAGATTGGTGATGAGGAGTTGATATCAGAAAGCGAAAATCAACTTGTTCAGCTAGAAAAAGAACTTGATAAATATGATATTCAAAAGATGCTATCAGGTGAATATGATGAAGCGGATGCATTTTTAACTGTTAATGCCGGAGCAGGCGGAACGGATGCTCAGGACTGGGCAAGCCTATTGCTCAGGATGTACACACGCTGGGCAGAAACAAGAGGCTGGAAAGTTGAGCTTGTTGATAAGTCTGACGGAGAAGAAGCAGGGATTAAATCTGCTACAATAAAAATTACGGGCAAATATGCATACGGATACGCTAAAGCAGAAAAAGGAGTTCACAGGCTTGTAAGAATTTCACCGTTTAATGCTAACGGAAAAAGACAAACAAGTTTTGCTTCATGCGAAGTATCTCCGATTATTCCCGATTATGAAAAAACAATTATTATTCCGCCCGAGGATTTGGAAGTTGATACAATGCGTTCAGGGGGTGCTGGTGGTCAAAACGTAAACAAGGTTGAAACTGCCGTAAGAATTTTACATAAACCGACAGGAATTGTTATTAAATGCCAACAGGAACGATCTCAGCTTCAAAATAAAGAAAATGCTATGCAGATGCTTGCATCCAAACTCCTTGAACTTCGTCAGAGGGAACATGAAAAGAAGCTTGCAGAACTTAAAGGCGAAGCGTTTGATATAAATTTTGGTTCTCAAATCCGCTCTTACGTATTTCACCCATACAAAATGGTTAAAGACCACAGAACAGGATATGAAGTCGGAAATGTTGATGCTGTAATAGATGGTGACTTAGACGGTTTTATTGAGGCATATTTAAAGGGATAGAAGTAAATAGTAAACTTTATAATTTTAATATATCATAGTTACAGGACTATTTTTTCAGACTATTTTCTATGGATTTTTCTTGTGTTTTTTCTCTTTTAGTTGCAAAATATTGTTTAATTTTGAGTTAATATCTTCTAACTTTTTTTGTATAAAATCTATATATT
>CACWIL010000169.1 GCA_902760905.1 uncultured bacterium | reverse complement strand
CTATTCGTGATATATTTAATGTATCAAAAGTAGAGGTGGCTTGGTGAAGCTTTCGGGCTTCCCCCTGCACTTTGCCCTCTACTTTTTTTAATTCCATTAATTCAATACTGTAAATTTTGCGACCGGCATTTTCAATAACTTTCACAGTAAAAGTTACCAATGCCGGTTCATTATTTTCAGCCATGAATAATGAAGAGAAATGCTCAATTCCTTTTATACTGTCATTATGATCCTCCCGTTCATTTGTTTTAATGGAATTGGAAAACAGCTTTTCGATATTGAGAACGGCTGTTAAATGTTCCTGCATAGAAAAACCATTTCTCTTACTTTTGTTAATTGCAGCATCACTGGCAACTTTTCCTAATCCCTTATGGCTAAAGGAAGCAATTATATTTTCCTCTACAGATTTTAACTGTTTTCCTTTTAACGATTTTATATATTCATTTACGTCTTTTCTCTCACTTGCCCTTCCTTTCGGATAAGCATTGGCAATATACTCCCAGTCCCCGAACCAATTCTTAAATACAGGCGTGCGAACAGTAACCCACTGATCTTCCGTAAGATTGGCAGGTTCTACATTTGGCACCTTCATCCATTTATCTAATCCTTCATACTGCTTCCTTACTTCGGCTTTCTGTTGATTTAATATATTGCTTTTTTCTTTATTTTTTGATATATTATTAGTAACAAAAGATGTTTGATTTAAAACTCGCCCGGTACTTGAAACGCCGGTGTCCAGTTTTTTATCAGCATCTTTTATTTTTTGTAACTGTTCCTTGTAATCTTCTAACGTAAATATATTATGGATGTGATGTTTTACCATCCTATGAATTTACATTACTCTCAAACAAGGCAATCAATGATTTCGTTGCTGCCTATGTTTTACCATCCTATGAATTTACATTACTCTCAAACCATTGAATACGAAAAGAAAAAGGCGGTGCAGTTTTACCATCCTATGAATTTACATTACTCTCAAACGAAGATGGAGGAAGAAATTGACGAACTGGAGTTTTGCCATCCTATGAATTTACATTACTCTCAAACGATCGGTTCTTCTTCATCCCAGAACAGATTGTTTTACCATCCTATGAATTTACATTACTCTCAAACCTCAAATTGGTTTGTAGTTCTGCGACATTACCACGCAGGTAAATTCAAGATGATCAATAATATTATCATATAAATCAGCAAATAACACAACTATCATTATCAATAATCAGTACATGCTCACCTCCAATTCTTTTCTGCTCATCCATACAAGATTCAATCAGCAACAATTGGAATTTATCATAACAACTTTGCTGATATAAAAAGTGCAGTTGTTCTAAGTTCAAATAGCCTTTAATATTTACCAAAACAAATAATCTGACCTTCAGTATTTGTTGCTCTAGTCGGATAAAATCTAATAGTTTTTCAAAAAAATGAACACCCTCTTCTTGAAAACGCACCTTCATCAACTTTAAAAAATCTTTTATTGTGATAATATCCGCATACGATATGCGGTAATCCATTGTATCCAAAAAACTTTGCAACTCCTTTTCCATCTTACCACAAAGCTCATTCCAAACAAATAAATTGTCCGTAGTGTTAATTTCTGTTTCTAGTTTCTCGTATAGGGCACCTTAGTCTTTCTGCGAACTAACCTTTAATAAATCAATTTTTTGTTCAAAGAGACCTGTTACGGACTGATGAATCAAGTAAGCGCTTCGCATATTAGAAATAATTTTAGATAAAGCCATATTACCGGCATTCTTCGATCCTTTAATTAGTGATAAGTTGGCTGTAACTGGCTTACAAACAAATAACATTAATACTTGATTTAATACAGAGCATTGATCTTCAACAGCTAATGAATTGAAAACTTCTCTGTTTTCTTTCAAATTTGACACCTGGTTAGCAGGTCTGAATTTGTAAATCGTATTTTCCATTTTATTAATAAACATATCATATAATTGCAGATTCTTTTCTTTACTAATACCATCCCACTCGGTAATCTTTATCTGAGAATTTTTCGTTGAACCTCTTTCTGCTATTATATGTTTTTCATAGTTTTCAAGCTTCTTAACATAATCTTCCATGTGATGTGGCAGACTGAATTCAACAGCATTTTGTACCTTCAACTGCGAAGCAGAAAACCCGGTTGTACCACGCAAATGAATCAGAAAACCATTTATTTTTAATAAAGAATTCTTTTTAATCCTATTCAAAATAACAACTGGATTCTCTAAGCCTAACACATTTTTGTAAAAGTCACGCAATACATTTGAATCGTTGTCAATATCTGCCCGCAAATATAACGGAACAGCTTCAAGCAACCGTTGGCGACTTCCCTTTTTATCAGTAAACTCGATGAGTGCAAAATATGCAGGCGTTATTCCTTTATATCCACCATACTTATTAACATCCAACCCCTTCTTTACAGGTATAAACGGTTTATTCTTACTACTTACAATATTTTGGTGTTCCCTCTTTTGTCTTTTTCACTATGTCATAGTTAAACATTTGATTCAAACTATAGTTTCTGTCTGGATTCTTTCTCAACCAGGTTAACGGATTACCGCTAAACTTTTCGTAATAAACATTGCCCGTTACAATATTCAGATATGCATCTTTTGCATGGTGTAAATCATTAAGCGAACGTACTTTAACCATATCCAGTGTTTCGTGACGGAAGTCAGACACTATTTTGGCTTTCACATACACAACCTGCGTTGTAGGATACAGTTGATGGAATAAATCGGCCACAATTTTGGAAGATTGCCTTGTTTCTACTAATTGGCGATTAATGAACCCAGCCAATTCGTCATCAGACAATGGTGTAGTTCTGGTTAAACGGCTAAATTTTTCATCTGATATTAAGCCCTTTTTCTTTAATTCCGCCCAAAAGCCTCTCATTTTCTTCTGAATATCAGCAGAAATCAAGCCATTTCCCTTATTGGCATTTTCTACTTTTTTGACCAAAACTAAATTGTTCAGGCTGTCATCCTTCGTCAACGACTGTGGATAAATATGATCGCGATCATAAATTGTTGTATTAGCTAGCTGATCCAAATCAATTGGTTCACCGGTATACATACAACGCCCCATTTGCGTATAGTACAGAAACAGTTTTATACTACGGAAATCACTTTCCGTTTTTGTTTCCAGTTCAGTTTTCCAATCTCGGCTTTCATCTTTGACGGATTTATAAAGTTCCAATAATTGATTCTTTCTTGATATAGTATGTTTCTTTTCTTCTGGACCACGCGCCATTTCCACAAAAATGCGTTTAGGCTCCCGTCCCATAATTTTACTCAATTCCATAACAATAGATATTGCCTGCCACGCTGAACGCTTAATGGCTGGTGAAGCTACAATACCTTCCATGATATTATCATATGTTAATGCTTCTATCTTTTTGCGTTTATTACTATTATATTTCTCCAACTCTTCCGCAAATGTATAGCGGTTACTTAACAGCTGCATTAAATTATCATCTGTTTTCCGTAATGCATTTATGATTGAAAAAACCTCGCCGGTTTCTGTATCAACACCTTTTAATTCCTTTAAAAACTCAGCAGAGAATCTGCCCCATCCCTGATAATTCAACCGCAAAACTTTCTGAAGCTGATCATCAGTAATCTGCGTTTCTGTAAATTCTGCACGAATACGTTTTTGCAACCTTCTTTTGTCATCGTGATGAATGGTCAGCAGAAAGATAATTCGTTCACACATCTGTTGTACGGAGTATTTTTCTATTTCTTTGCCAAAAATATTTTTGAAATCAATATAAGAAACCATTGAAGATTTTAAATCCTGATCAATGCCTTTTATGTCAATATCTTTTTGATTTGAATTCCTGGAAATAACCCCTTCTGCTTTTAACTTATCACAAAGCTTTCGGACAGTTACACGGCGAGTTCTTTGGAACAAATCTTTAATTATTGTCTGCTTAATTTCCACAGATAATTTGTCACCGCAGATTCTGACATTGTTCAATTCGTTTAAAACCATAAACTCAGAATAAAGCAAAGAATACTTTGGTAAAACATCTGCACCTGCCATATAGGTACACGGATTTGTCATACGGCGGATAAATCCTTCCTCTGATTTATCAAAATCAACTTTTTCTTCAAAGTTCCAAGGATATATCTTACCTTCTGCTCGACGGACAATCCAGCTATTTTTCCCTATTCTACTGTTTAAAGGACCAACATAATACGGAATTCGGAATTTGAACAGTTGCAGAATTTTGTTACTGGTAACAATACCTTCCTCATCCTTTTTACACAGAAAAGGATAATATTTTTCCGCATTCTTTAAAATCTGTTTCAGTTCCATCTCATGTACTTGATGCGGAATAACTCCATTATCTTTAGTAACCTGTAATGGTAAGAAAACCTGAGCATCAATATCTTTAATAATTTCCACCACTTCATCCTTTGGACAGCCATTTTCAATAGCTTTCTTCAATAACCCTTTTATGCGTTTATAAAAATCCTCCTGTTTACATTTCTTAACCGATTTTCTGTCATCTGTTTCAATATCATCACCGATATATGCGCAATAATTATCTGTTCCGGCAAAGCTGAAAAACGATTTATATTCTGACTTGCAATACAGGCGCACCAGTTTTTTTAATTTTTTTAAATCATCATGATGCTTTTCATACTGCCTTACCCTTGCTACAGAGATATATGTTCGATTACCGTATTCTCCACCATCCAACATATCCGCCAATATAGCCCAGTCATATACAGCTTTAATGTAATCTATCACACAGCATTTTTCTGCTAATATACTCTCCAGTTCCGGTCTTAACTCTTCATAAGGCTTGTCAGCAATTGAAATACTGGGCATTTCAGTATCATTTAAAGTTTCATCCAAAAACACATCTGCAAGCTTTTTCTTTGCCCCACAGAAAAGACCAATCACAGCCTGCAACTGTTTTTTGTCTCCTGAATTTTCAAATAGTGCAACAGATGCTTTCACTTTATCATTTTTGCTCATATGGGTATCTTTTAAGATTTCGCTCAGTTTCTGAACATTGTTGCACTCAAAGTCCATGTCAAGCTCATTGCACAAGCAAGTCTGCAATTGTTCAAAAGCAAAGCTAAACCGCGTGACGTTGGAAAAATCCCCATTGAACAGGAAATGACCTCTGTGTTTAAGGATATGATGAATTGCAAGATAAACCAGTCTGATATCAAATTTACTATTTTCTGTCAACAATGCTTTACGTAGATGATAAATCGTAGGATACTGTTTGTAATACAATTTGTCGTTCAAATCTTTATCGCAAAACAACGCAAACGGTTTGCCTGTTTTGCTGTCTTCCGGATATAAAGCACTGTCTTTCATTCTCTGGAAAAAATCCGGATCCTTTTTCTCAATTTCATTTTGAAATAATTCTTGCAAAAGTTCCAAACGCCACCTGCGGCGTTCAACACGCCGCCGTGCTGTTCTGAACATTCTTCTTTCCGCTGCTGTTTGTGCTGCGTCAAACAAGCGAATGCCCCACATGGATTTCCCATTAAACTTTAAAACATTATACTGATTATCTGTCACTGCCCAACCTACAGAGTCCGTTCCAATATCGAGGCCCAAATAATACTCTCCAGCAAACTTTTTAGACATGAAAAGTCATCCTCTCTTTTTACTTATTGTTAGCAAGTTCTTATTGACAAAATAGAAGTTATGGTTTAGCATTAATGTAAGCTCATTGTTTACCATCCAGTGAGTTTACATTACAAGTTCAAATAAAAATTTATTCAATCCGTTCTTCGGAACCTCCACCGTGTGGAACATTTAGGTCTGCTTTGCAGGCCTTTTTTGTTTTTTTAATCCTTTTCGCTAATATTATAGCACAAGTCATAATATGTTATATTAGACATTTACAAAAGCCAGATTATTCCTGTACCACCTTCACAAATACACTTTTATGCCTGCATCCGTAAATCCGCCGACCCCACTATCTAAATTTTAAAACATTTTGAGTCCAAAAGTCTCCTCTTTCAGGCGCTAATTAAAACGCTAATTAAAAATCCCTGCCAACCCACCAGTGACGCGTGTTGACAGGGATTAACTTTTTTCTCGTTTTTAAAATCCATCAATTTCATGCTTTCATTGACGAATTCTCAACGTTCGCACATTTTGCTTACTAACCTACTTTCTCTTGGCAAATAATAAAATCTGACGATTACTATTTATCCAAAAGAACCAGGCCTGACTGTTTCAAAAAAACTTTCTTTCCTTCACTGCCTCCAGTAAGCCTTTACACCCCTTTACTACATCTTCATAGGTTTCATCAAAATTTCCCGTGTACCAGGGGTCGGC